>NZ_LSIW01000129.1:0-48312 GCF_001556435.1 Streptococcus sp. CCH5-D3 | reverse complement strand
ATTCTAGATTTGCTAGAATATAGGAGTTGTCTTAAGAGATACAAAGACCTTTGAGAACTGAATAAGAAACCAAGTGCAGGGTTATGATAGAAGAAATTATAACCTGTCAATTTACAAGAATAAATCGTCAGATGACGGTAATGAGTTAACGCTCGAACAATTATTAAAGATTTTAATGAGAGTTTGATCCTGGCTCAGGACGAACGCTGGCGGCGTGCCTAATACATGCAAGTAGAACGCTGAAGAGAGGAGCTTGCTCTTCTTGGATGAGTTGCGAACGGGTGAGTAACGCGTAGGTAACCTGCCTTGTAGCGGGGGATAACTATTGGAAACGATAGCTAATACCGCATAACAATGGATGACACATGTCATTTATTTGAAAGGGGCAATTGCTCCACTACAAGATGGACCTGCGTTGTATTAGCTAGTAGGTGAGGTAACGGCTCACCTAGGCGACGATACATAGCCGACCTGAGAGGGTGATCGGCCACACTGGGACTGAGACACGGCCCAGACTCCTACGGGAGGCAGCAGTAGGGAATCTTCGGCAATGGGGGCAACCCTGACCGAGCAACGCCGCGTGAGTGAAGAAGGTTTTCGGATCGTAAAGCTCTGTTGTAAGTCAAGAACGAGTGTGAGAGTGGAAAGTTCACACTGTGACGGTAGCTTACCAGAAAGGGACGGCTAACTACGTGCCAGCAGCCGCGGTAATACGTAGGTCCCGAGCGTTGTCCGGATTTATTGGGCGTAAAGCGAGCGCAGGCGGTTTGATAAGTCTGAAGTTAAAGGCTGTGGCTCAACCATAGTTCGCTTTGGAAACTGTCAAACTTGAGTGCAGAAGGGGAGAGTGGAATTCCATGTGTAGCGGTGAAATGCGTAGATATATGGAGGAACACCGGTGGCGAAAGCGGCTCTCTGGTCTGTAACTGACGCTGAGGCTCGAAAGCGTGGGGAGCGAACAGGATTAGATACCCTGGTAGTCCACGCCGTAAACGATGAGTGCTAGGTGTTGGATCCTTTCCGGGATTCAGTGCCGCAGCTAACGCATTAAGCACTCCGCCTGGGGAGTACGACCGCAAGGTTGAAACTCAAAGGAATTGACGGGGGCCCGCACAAGCGGTGGAGCATGTGGTTTAATTCGAAGCAACGCGAAGAACCTTACCAGGTCTTGACATCCCGATGCTATTTCTAGAGATAGAAAGTTACTTCGGTACATCGGTGACAGGTGGTGCATGGTTGTCGTCAGCTCGTGTCGTGAGATGTTGGGTTAAGTCCCGCAACGAGCGCAACCCCTATTGTTAGTTGCCATCATTCAGTTGGGCACTCTAGCGAGACTGCCGGTAATAAACCGGAGGAAGGTGGGGATGACGTCAAATCATCATGCCCCTTATGACCTGGGCTACACACGTGCTACAATGGTTGGTACAACGAGTTGCGAGTCGGTGACGGCAAGCTAATCTCTTAAAGCCAATCTCAGTTCGGATTGTAGGCTGCAACTCGCCTACATGAAGTCGGAATCGCTAGTAATCGCGGATCAGCACGCCGCGGTGAATACGTTCCCGGGCCTTGTACACACCGCCCGTCACACCACGAGAGTTTGTAACACCCGAAGTCGGTGAGGTAACCTTTTGGAGCCAGCCGCCTAAGGTGGGATAGATGATTGGGGTGAAGTCGTAACAAGGTAGCCGTATCGGAAGGTGCGGCTGGATCACCTCCTTTCTAAGGAAAAACGGAATGTACTTGAGTTTCTTATTTAGTTTTGAGAGGTCTTGTGGGGCCTTAGCTCAGCTGGGAGAGCGCCTGCTTTGCACGCAGGAGGTCAGCGGTTCGATCCCGCTAGGCTCCATTGAATCGAAAGATTCAAGTATTGTCCATTGAAAATTGAATATCTATATCAAATTCCATATGTAATTAATTACATATAGATAGTAACAAGAAAATAAACCGAAACGCTGTGAATATTTAATGAGTTAGGTCGCAAGACCAAAATAAGGTTAAGTTAATAAGGGCGCACGGTGGATGCCTTGGCACTAGAAGCCGATGAAGGACGTGACTAACGACGAAATGCTTTGGGGAGCTGTAAGTGAGCAATGATCCAGAGATGTCCGAATGGGGGAACCCGGCAGGTAATGCCTGTCACTCATTACTGTTAAGGTAATGTAGAGGAAGACGCAGTGAACTGAAACATCTAAGTAGCTGCAGGAAGAGAAAGCAAAAGCGATTGCCTTAGTAGCGGCGAGCGAAACGGCAAGAGGGCAAACCGAAGAGTTTACTCTTCGGGGTTGTAGGACTGCAACGTGGACTTAAAGATTATAGAAGAACTACCTGGGAAGGTAGGCCAAAGAGAGTAATAGCCTCGTATTCGAAATAGTCTTTATACCTAGCAGTATCCTGAGTACGGCGAGACACGAGAAATCTCGTCGGAATCTGGGAGGACCATCTCCCAACCCTAAATACTCTCTAGTGACCGATAGTGAACCAGTACCGTGAGGGAAAGGTGAAAAGCACCCCGGGAGGGGAGTGAAATAGAACCTGAAACCGTGTGCCTACAACAAGTTCGAGCCCGTTAATGGGTGAGAGCGTGCCTTTTGTAGAATGAACCGGCGAGTTACGATATGATGCGAGGTTAAGTTGAAGAGACGGAGCCGTAGGGAAACCGAGTCTTAATAGGGCGCATTAGTATCATGTCGTAGACCCGAAACCATGTGACCTACCCATGAGCAGGTTGAAGGTGAGGTAAAACTCACTGGAGGACCGAACCAGGGCACGTTGAAAAGTGCTTGGATGACTTGTGGGTAGCGGAGAAATTCCAAACGAACTTGGAGATAGCTGGTTCTCTCCGAAATAGCTTTAGGGCTAGCGTCGATGTTAAGTCTCTTGGAGGTAGAGCACTGTTTGGGTGAGGGGTCCATCCCGGATTACCAATCTCAGATAAACTCCGAATGCCAACGAGATATAATCGGCAGTCAGACTGCGAGTGCTAAGATCCGTAGTCGAAAGGGAAACAGCCCAGACCACCAGCTAAGGTCCCAAAATATATGTTAAGTGGAAAAGGATGTGGGGTTGCACAGACAACTAGGATGTTAGCTTAGAAGCAGCTATTCATTCAAAGAGTGCGTAATAGCTCACTAGTCGAGTGACCCTGCGCCGAAAATGTACCGGGGCTAAAACATATTACCGAAGCTGTGGATACCTTTATAGGTATGGTAGGAGAGCGTTCTATGTGCGAAGAAGGTGTACCGTGAGGAGTGCTGGAGCGCATAGAAGTGAGAATGCCGGTATGAGTAGCGAAAGACAGGTGAGAATCCTGTCCACCGTAAGACTAAGGTTTCCAGGGGAAGGCTCGTCCGCCCTGGGTTAGTCGGGACCTAAGGAGAGACCGAAAGGTGTATCCGATGGACAACAGGTTGATATTCCTGTACTAGAGTATATAGTGATGGAGGGACGCAGTAGGCTAACTAAACCAGACGATTGGAAGTGTCTGGCCAAGCAGTGAGGTGTGATATGAGTCAAATGCTTATATCTATAACATTGAGCTGTGATGGGGAGCGAAGTTTAGTAGCGAAGTTAGTGATGTCACACTGCCAAGAAAAGCTTCTAGCGTTAATTATACTCTACCCGTACCGCAAACCGACACAGGTAGTCGAGGCGAGTAGCCTCAGGTGAGCGAGAGAACTCTCGTTAAGGAACTCGGCAAAATGGCCCCGTAACTTCGGGAGAAGGGGCGCTGACTTATGGTCAGCCGCAGTGAATAGGCCCAAGCAACTGTTTATCAAAAACACAGCTCTCTGCTAAATCGTAAGATGATGTATAGGGGGTGACGCCTGCCCGGTGCTGGAAGGTTAAGAGGAGTGCTTAGCGTAAGCGAAGGTATGAATTGAAGCCCCAGTAAACGGCGGCCGTAACTATAACGGTCCTAAGGTAGCGAAATTCCTTGTCGGGTAAGTTCCGACCCGCACGAAAGGCGTAATGATTTGGGCACTGTCTCAACGAGAGACTCGGTGAAATTTTAGTACCTGTGAAGATGCAGGTTACCCGCGACAGGACGGAAAGACCCCATGGAGCTTTACTGCAGTTTGATATTGAGTATCTGTACCACATGTACAGGATAGGTAGGAGCCTATGACCTCGGGACGCCAGTTTCGAGTGAGGCGTTGTTGGGATACTACCCTTGTGTTATGGCTACTCTAACCCAGATAGGTTATCCCTATCGGAGACAGTGTCTGACGGGCAGTTTGACTGGGGCGGTCGCCTCCTAAAAGGTAACGGAGGCGCCCAAAGGTTCCCTCAGAATGGTTGGAAATCATTCGCAGAGTGTAAAGGTATAAGGGAGCTTGACTGCGAGAGCTACAACTCGAGCAGGGACGAAAGTCGGGCTTAGTGATCCGGTGGTTCCGCATGGAAGGGCCATCGCTCAACGGATAAAAGCTACCCTGGGGATAACAGGCTTATCTCCCCCAAGAGTTCACATCGACGGGGAGGTTTGGCACCTCGATGTCGGCTCGTCGCATCCTGGGGCTGTAGTCGGTCCCAAGGGTTGGGCTGTTCGCCCATTAAAGCGGCACGCGAGCTGGGTTCAGAACGTCGTGAGACAGTTCGGTCCCTATCCGTCGCGGGCGTAGGAAATTTGAGAGGATCTGCTCCTAGTACGAGAGGACCAGAGTGGACTTACCGCTGGTGTACCAGTTGTTCTGCCAAGAGCATCGCTGGGTAGCTATGTAGGGAAGGGATAAACGCTGAAAGCATCTAAGTGTGAAGCCCACCTCAAGATGAGATTTCCCATGATTTTATATCAGTAAGAGCCCTGAGAGATGATCAGGTTGATAGGTTAGAAGTGGAAGTGTGGTGACACATGTAGCGGACTAATACTAATAGCTCGAGGACTTATCCAAAGAAAGTAACTGAGACATATTGACAACGATTTGGTTTCTTGATACAGTATAGATATTCAATTTTGAGTTGAGAATACTCAGAGTTAAGTGACGATAGCCTAGGAGATACACCTGTTCCCATGCCGAACACAGAAGTTAAGCCCTAGTACGCCTGATGTAGTTGGGGGTTGCCCCCTGTTAGATACGGTAGTCGCTTAGCACAAAGGGAGTTTAGCTCAGCTGGGAGAGCATCTGCCTTACAAGCAGAGGGTCAGCGGTTCGATCCCGTTAACTCCCATAGGTCCCGTGGTGTAGCGGTTATCACGTCGCCCTGTCACGGCGAAGATCGCGGGTTCGATTCCCGTCGGGACCGTTCAAGTAGAAATATTTGAGACTCGTTAGCTCAGTTGGTAGAGCAATTGACTTTTAATCAATGGGTCACTGGTTCGAGCCCAGTACGGGTCATATATGCGGGTGTGGCGGAATTGGCAGACGCACCAGATTTAGGATCTGGCGCTTAACGGCGTGGGGGTTCAAGTCCCTTCACCCGCATTAGAAAAGTTAGCCGGCTTAGCTCAGTTGGTAGAGCATCTGATTTGTAATCAGAGGGTCGCGTGTTCAAGTCATGTAGCCGGCATAAAATGCGAACGTAGTTCAGTGGTAGAACATCACCTTGCCAAGGTGGGGGTCGCGGGTTCGAATCCCGTCGTTCGCTTGAGGAGCCGGGGTGGCGGAACTGGCAGACGCACAGGACTTAAAATCCTGCGAAAGGAAACTTTCGTACCGGTTCGATCCCGGTCCTCGGCATAATAAAATAATGAGCACCCTTAGCTCAACTGGATAGAGTACCTGACTACGAATCAGGCGGTTAGAGGTTCGACTCCTCTAGGGTGCATTTTATCGGGAAGTAGCTCAGCTTGGTAGAGCACTTGGTTTGGGACCAAGGGGTCGCAGGTTCGAATCCTGTCTTCCCGATTTATGGCGGTGTAGCTCAGCTGGCTAGAGCGTCCGGTTCATACCCGGGAGGTCGGGGGTTCGATCCCCTTCGCCGCTATATATATGGATTTCTTGGACCTTTAGCTCAACTGGTTAGAGCACTCGGCTCATAACCGAGCGGTCGTAGGTTCGAGTCCTACAAGGTCCATATATTAATTATAATATTTGGAGGATTACCCAAGTCCGGCTGAAGGGAACGGTCTTGAAAACCGTCAGGCGTGTAAAAGCGTGCGTGGGTTCGAATCCCACATCCTCCTTATAACTAACGCGGGATGGAGCAGCTAGGTAGCTCGTCGGGCTCATAACCCGAAGGTCGTAGGTTCAAATCCTGCTCCCGCAATATGGCTCGGTAGCTCAGTTGGTAGAGCAATGGATTGAAGCTCCATGTGTCGGCGGTTCGATTCCGTCTCGCGCCATTTTATTAAGCGGGTGTAGTTTAGTGGTAAAACTACAGCCTTCCAAGCTGTTGTCGCGAGTTCGATTCTCGTCACCCGCTTTATTTGGAAACAAATAACCAAGCATTAGCTTGGGCGCGTAGCTCAGATGGTTAGAGCGCACGCCTGATAAGCGTGAGGTCGGTGGTTCGATTCCACTCGTGCCCATATTGGAGAATTACTCAAGAGGCTGAAGAGGACGGTTTGCTAAATCGTTAGGTCGGGTAACTGGCGCGGGGGTTCGAATCCCCCATTCTCCGTAGTATTATGACGAATTATCTTTTAGATAATTCGTTTTCTTTTTTTTGAGGTGACAAAATGAAAAATAGTTTTTATCGATTTCTTCTTTATGGGTTTATTATTATTCTATTTTTTGTAATGCTTTTTTCTTTTGTCTTTACTAATAAAAAATTAACGAAGGATATCTCTTTTAATGTATCTGGTTTAGTTACAAAAGTAGACTCTGTGGTTTCTGTTCCATTTACTGCACTATCAAAATCTCACAATGTTCTTTCTGATCTTTTATCAACTTATTCTGAGAATCGTGATTTAAAAAAATCTTTATCAAATTTAGAGAATCAATCGGCTATTATTTCTAACTTGCAAGAAGAGAATGATTCTTTAAGAGCATCGCTTAATCTTTCGGACAAGCTAAGTCGTGATAATGTTCTCACTGCTGAAGTTTCTATGAGACCTTCTGTGACTTGGTTAAAAGAGTTAACTATTAATGTGGGTAAGTCTAAGAATGTCAGTAAATCTATGCTAGCAACTTCTAATGGTGGAGTTATTGGCTTTGTAACTAAAGTTTATGATGATACAACAACTATTTCTTTACTTTCTAGTAGTTCTAGTGATAGTTACCTTGCATCTAGTGTTAAATCAGAGGACGATAATCAGATTTTCGGGATTATATCACGTTATGATAATAAAAAGAAGCTATTAGAGATGACACAACTTAATTCATCTTCTAACGTTAAGGTCGGCACTGAAGTAGTCACAAGTGGTCTTGATGATGTATCAGTAAAGGATGTTCCAATTGGTACTGTAGACTCTATTATTGATTATGAAGGAAATCGTACGATTTTGGTAAAACCTTATGCTGATTTTGATAAAATTTCTTATGTTACTTTAGTTGGAGATGGTAAATAATATGAAATTATCCAAGTATTCTATTATTCCTTTCTTACTGAGTATTGTCTCTTTTCTATGGGATGGTCATATTTCTATGATACTTAATCATTATTTATCCCCTGAATTTTTTCTATCATCTCATCTTTTTATTATTTATATTTTCATCTTAACTCTTGATTTTCCAAATAAGTATGCATTTCTTTACCTTATTTGTTTTGGATTTCTTTATGATACCTATTATTTCAAAACAGTTGGTATAGTGATTCTAACTCTGCCACTGTTATGCTATCTGTTAACTCAGCTAGGTCGAATTGTTAAGAGAAATACCTATGTTGATTTTTTGTTAATGTTTTTATTCTTATTTCTCTTTGATACCATAAATTTTGGCTTTGCCTTATTCTATGGTTTCTCCAATGAGTCTGTGACGGATTTTATTATTTATCAACTAAGTCCTAGTATAGTGTTTAATCTTTTGATCTTTATCTTTATTAAACCTATTCTTGAAAAATTATTTTTGTATCTGTCAGTTGATAGATTTAAATAGAACTGTAATATTGGCGTAACAAAGTTTGCGCCATTTTTTGATACAATAAGAAGGTCTTATCGAAAAGGAGTAGTATTTTATATTATGAAAAAACGTATTCTTTCAGCAGTGTTGGTAAGTGGTGTAACCTTATCAGCAGCTGCATCAGTACATGCAGAGGATTATGATTCGCAAATCGCTGCTGCAGATAACGCAATTAGTAACCTTGCTTCTCAACAAGAGACTGCACAAGCGCAAGTTGCTACAATCCAATCTCAAGTATCTACACTTAGAACACAAAAATCAGATTTGGAAACTAAAAATGCTGAACTTGAAAAAGTATCAGCAGATTTGGAATCTGAAATTCAAGAATTATCAAGTAAAATTGTAGCTCGTCAAGATTCTTTGGCGAAACAAGCTCGTAGTGCTCAACAAAATAATACTGCGACTAGCTACATCAACTCTATCTTGAACTCTAAGTCAATCTCTGAAGCTATTACTCGTATCACAGCTATTTCAAAAGTTGTTACGGCTAATAATGACATGTTGACAAAACAAGAGTCTGATCAAAAAGAGCTTGCTGCAAAGCAAGAACAAAACCAAGCTGCTATTAATGAAATTGCAACTAATAAAGCTGAGCTTGAAACAACAGAAGCTGGTTTGACAACTCAACAAGCTGAACTAGAAGCAGCACAAGTTACTTTGGCTGCAGAATTGGCTACAGCACAAGATGAAAAAACATCACTTGTTTCTGCTAAATCAACTGCAGAAGCTGTGGCAGCTTCAACTGCAGCCTCAGTTGCTCAGTCTCAAGCAATTGCAGAATCAGAGGCAGCAGCACAAGCAGTAGCATCTTCAGAAGCGGCAGCATTTGTAGCTCAATCAGAGGCGGCAGCAACTTCAGAAGCTGTAGCTCAACCTTCTGAAGCTACTGTTTCAGAAACAGCGACAGCCTCAGAAGTAGCACAAGAACCGGTTTCATCAGAAACTTCAGAAACTACTCAAGAGCCAACTGTTGCAACTTCAGAAGCAACACAAGAGCCTGCTACTCCAGCAACATCTGAAGCACAGCCAGAATCAGCTGCGTCAGAGGCACAACAAGAGCCTGCTGCCCCAGTAACATCAGAAGCACAACCAGAATCAGCTGCTCCAGCAGCTTCAGAAGCTCCTGCTAGCGAAGCACCTGCGGCAACATCTGAAGCACCAGCAAGTCAAGCACCTGCAGCTTCAGAAGCACCAGCTCCTGCTGCTGAAACACCTAAAGTATCAGCAGCATCAACTCCTAATACATATCCAGTTGGTCAATGTACTTGGGGTGCTAAATCATTAGCTTCATGGGTTGGTAATTACTGGGGTAATGCTAAAAACTGGATTGCTAGCGCACAAGCAGCTGGTCACTCAGTTGGTACGACTCCTGTAGCCGGTGCAATTGCGGTTTGGCCAAATGATGGTGGTGGTTATGGTCACGTAGCTTACGTAACATCAGCATCAGGTGCAAATTCAATTCAAGTTATGGAATCAAACTATGCTGGTAACATGTCAATCGGTAACTACCGTGGTACATTTGATCCAACGTCATCAGCTCATGGTGGTTCTGTATACTATATTTACCCATAATGAATACAAAAAGGCGATTCGAATTTTCTCGAATCGTTTTTATTTTATGGCAAAATGTCTTTACTTTCTGGAACTGCTTTTAGACGGGAAAATGTCGAGGTTAAGGTTAAATCTTTTTAGTCTTGTTAAGTTACTGTGACACCATTTATTTTGCATTGAAAATCAATCTAAAAAAAGGTAGAATGGTTTAGTAGATATTTTGGAGGAAATCATGTCTTATACGAATTTGAAGTTGTTTGCTTTGTCGTCTAACCAGGAATTAGCAGCAAAAGTTGCTGATAAAATGGGTATTGAACTCGGAAAATCAAGTGTTCGTGAATTTTCAGATGGTGAGATTCAAGTTAATATTGAAGAATCTATCCGTGGTCATCACGTTTTTATTCTTCAATCTACAAGCTCTCCTGTAAATGATAACTTGATGGAAATCTTGATTATGGTTGATGCGCTAAAACGTGCAAGTGCGGAAACAATCAGTGTTGTTATGCCTTATTATGGTTATGCACGTCAAGACCGTAAGGCACGTTCACGTGAACCAATCACATCTAAGTTGGTTGCTAATATGCTTGAGGTTGCAGGTGTTGATCGACTTTTGACAGTTGACCTCCATGCTTCTCAAATTCAAGGATTCTTTGATATTCCTGTAGACCATTTGATGGGTGCGCCACTTATCGCAGATTATTTTGATCGTGCTGGTCTTACTGGAGATGATGTTGTTGTTGTTTCTCCAGACCATGGTGGTGTGACTCGTGCGCGAAAACTTGCTCAATGTTTGAAAACACCAATCGCAATCATTGATAAACGTCGTAGTGTTGATAAAATGAACACTTCTGAGGTTATGAATATTATTGGTAACGTTGAAGGTAAAACATGTATCTTGATTGATGATATGATTGATACTGCGGGTACAATCTGTCATGCGGCGGATGCGCTTGCTGAAGCTGGTGCAACTCATGTTTATGCCTCATGTACTCACCCTGTATTGTCAGGTCCAGCACTTGATAATATTCAAAAATCTGCTATTGAGAAGCTTGTCGTATTGGACACGATTTATCTTCCAGAAGAACGTTTGATTGATAAAATTGAACAAATTTCAATTGCTGATTTGATTTCAGAGGCAATTATTCGTATTCATGAAAAACGTCCATTGTCACCTTTGTTTGAAATGGGCCATAAATAGACTAAAGCTAGCCTAGGCTAGCTTTTTTGGTGTTTAAATGCCTTTGAGTTTTTGATATAATGTAAGGCATAATTGCAAAGAGGTGACCGTGATGGATTTAACACAACGTTTTAATAAAAATTTAGATAAGATTGAAGTTTCAATGATTCGTCAGTTTGACCAATCAATTTCAGATGTACCAGGGATCAAAAAGTTGACGCTTGGTGAACCTGATTTTACAACTCCAGATCATGTAAAAGAGGCTGCTAAAGCTGCTATCGATGCTAACCAGTCGCACTATACAGGTATGGCAGGGCTTCCTGCTTTGCGTCAAGCAGCTGCGGAGTTTGTTAAGGAAAAATACAATCTTACTTATAACCCAGAAAATGAAATATTGGTGACTATTGGAGCTACAGAAGCTCTTTCTGCAACTTTGACAGCGATTTTGGAGCCAGGTGATACGATTCTTTTACCTGCACCAGCCTATCCTGGATATGAGCCGATTGCAAATCTAGTTGGTGCTGAAATTGTCGAAATTGATACAACAGCTAATGATTTTGTTTTGACTCCGGAGATGTTAGAAAAGGCAATTTTGGAGCAGGGAGATAAGCTTAAAGCCGTTTTGCTTAACTACCCAACCAACCCAACCGGTGTGACCTACTCACGTCAACAGATTAAAGATCTGGCTGAAGTTCTGAAAAAATACGATATTTTTGTTGTTAGTGATGAAGTTTACTCTGAACTAACTTATGTGGATCACCATGTATCTATTGCTGAGTATTTGCCGGAACAAACGATTTTGATTAATGGTTTGTCTAAATCTCATGCGATGACAGGGTGGCGTATTGGTTTGATTTTCGCACCTGCAGTCTTGACGGCTCAGTTGATTAAGAGTCACCAATATTTGGTAACAGCTGCAGCAACAATGGCACAATTTGCAGCTATTGAAGCCTTATCTGCTGGTAAGGGTGATGCCCAACCAATGAAAGTTGAGTACTTGAAGCGTCGCGATTATATTCTTGAAAAAATGACTGAACTTGGTTTCAGAATTATTAAACCTGATGGTGCTTTCTACATCTTTGCTAAGATTCCAGAAGGGTATACTCAAGACTCCTTTAAGTTCTGCCAAGACTTTGCTCGTGAAAAAGCTATTGCGATTATCCCAGGGGTCGCTTTCGGGAAGTATGGCGAAGGCTTTGTTCGCTTGTCGTATGCGGCTAGCATGGATACTATTGAAACAGCTATGACTCGTTTGAAAGAGTTTATGGAAGAACATGCAGAAGCTTGAGAGTAGAGGGCTTGTCCTCTTCAATCGTAATTATCGTGAGAATGATAAACTAGTTAAAATTTTTACCGAGCAAGCTGGTAAACGGATGTTTTTTGTTAGAGGTGGTGGGGCAGGTAAATTAAGTGCTGTCATTCAACCTTTGACCATCGCTGAATTCATGATGACTGTAAATGATGAAGGTCTATCTTTCATAGAAGATTATAGCCAGGCAGAGTCCTTCAAGGAAATTACAGGCGATATTTTCAAGCTGTCTTATGCGACTTATTTGGCTGCATTGACAGATGCTGCTATTGCTGACGGTGTAGCAGATGCACAATTATTTGCATTCTTGGAGAAGACGCTTGAATTAATGGAAGAAGGCTTGGATTATGAAATCTTGACTAATATCTTTGAGATTCAGGTTTTATACCGTTTCGGTGTACGATTGAATTTTCACGAGTGTGTCTTTTGCCATCGTGTGGGCCTTCCTTTTGATTTTTCGTATAAGTTCTCGGGGCTACTTTGTCCAAATCATTATGCAGAGGATGAAAGGCGTAGTCACTTAGATCCTAATGTACCTTATCTTTTAGATTGTTTTCAGGGGCTTTCTTTTGAGGAATTGAGAAGCATATCTGTTAAGGATGACATGAAACGAAAGCTACGACATTTTATTGATGACCTCTATGATAATTATGTTGGAATACATCTTAAAAGTAAGAAGTTTATTGATAATCTAAATTCTTGGGGTCATATTATGAATAAAGAAGATAGTGCTGACTAGACATTATCTTCTTTTTGTTTCACGTGAAACAGGAAAGTAATGGTTTTCAGTCTCAGGGGTTAAAATGCAAGTCAGTTCGTGCTATAATAAGAAGATAATAAGCTGAAAGACTCTGCTAGAAACAGGGAACTAGTCTATTTTAGTTACATAATATTTTATTGATAGAAATCTGAGTTTATGTTTTATGGCAGAGGACAAGAGGGAGAATGCTATGCATGTAATTGCAGTAGATGCTATGGGTGGCGATAATGCGCCACAAGCAATTGTAGAGGGTGTCAACCAAGCTATAGCAGATTTCAAAGATATTGAAATCCAGCTTTATGGTGATGAAGCTAAAATTAAGACCTATTTGACAGCGAATGAACGTGTGAGCATTGTGCATACTGATGAAAAGATAAATTCGGATGATGAGCCAGCTAAAGCCATTCGTAAGAAGAAAAAAGCTTCAATGGTCTTAGGTGCACAGGCTGTTAAGGAGAAAAAAGCAGGTGCCGTGATTTCTGCGGGAAATACAGGTGCCCTTCTGGCTGCAGGTCTCTTTGTGGTCGGACGTATTAAGGGAGTTGAGCGTCCAGGTCTTATGTCAACAATGCCAAGTTTTACTGGTCAACCCTTTGATATGCTTGATTTGGGTGCTAATGCGGAAAATACAGCTAGTCATTTGCATCAATATGCTATTTTAGGATCTTTCTATGCTAAAAATGTGCGTGGAATTGCCAACCCTCGTGTAGGTCTCCTTAATAATGGGACTGAGGAAACAAAGGGGGATAGTCTTCGTAAGGAGGCTTTTGAGCTCTTATCTAAGGAGCCAAGTATTAACTTTGTTGGTAATGTTGAGGCGCGTGAAATTATGTCTGGAGCTGCTGATGTAGTAGTCGCTGATGGTTTCACAGGAAATGCAGTTCTTAAGGCAATTGAAGGAACGGGACTTGGTGCCATGAAGACTCTTAAGTCAGCTATCATGAATGGTGGTCTTAAAGCTAAGTTAGGTGCCTTCCTATTGAAGGATAGTCTAAAAGGTATGAAAGAGACTATGGATTACTCTAGCGCCGGAGGTGCGGTTCTCTTTGGTCTTAAAACTCCCGTAGTAAAATGTCATGGATCTAGTGATGCTAAGGCAGTTTACTACACCATTAAGCAGGTTCGTACGATGCTTGATACTAAGGTTGTTGAGCAGCTAGTTGAAGCCTTTAGTCCGAAAGAGGAGGCTAACTGATGAGTAGAGTAGAAATTCTTCAGAAAATGCAGCTCGTGATTCAAGAGCAGATGGGTAAAGAGGATATTGTTTTAGTCGAAGAAACCAAATTAGATGACTTGGGTGTAGATTCAATAGAGCTTATGGAATTCATTATTAATTTGGAGGATGAGTTTGCTCTTGAGATTTCCGATGATACTATTGACCATATGGTTAAGGTAGCTGATTTGTTGGACTATTTGTCTGAGGAATTGAATAAAGAATAAGAAAGCTAGAGATAGATAAGAGTATAATAGTTGTGTATTATATGATTGTTATTTTGTGGGAGTGAGGCAAGAAACTAAATGTTATATGGATTTAGTTCTGTCACACTCCTTTTTTCTATACATTTTTTATTAGGAAACTCTAAAAAACAATCAAAAGACGAACGTTGTTTTTTTACTAAAGTAATAAAGTTTGTTATATGTTGGTTTTTGGTTTTTTGTATGGTATAATGAAGAAGAAAAAACTTGAAAGGCGAACAATACCATGTCAAACCAACTAATTTATACAGGTAAAGCTAAAGATATTTATAGTACAGAAGACGAAAATGTGATTAAGTCGGTCTATAAGGACCAAGCAACTATGCTTAATGGTGCTCGTAAGGAGACTATTAAGGGAAAGGGTGTGCTAAATAATCAGATTTCGTCTCTTATTTTTGAAAAATTGAATGCTGCGGGTGTAGCTACTCACTTTATCGAACGTATTTCTGACACAGAACAACTCAACAAGAAAGTGAAAATTATTCCTTTGGAGGTTGTTCTTCGTAACGTGACTGCGGGTTCTTTTTCTAAACGTTTTGGCGTGGAAGAAGGTTTGGACTTAAAAACTCCTATCGTTGAATTTTACTATAAGAACGATGATTTGGATGATCCATTCATCAATGATGAGCATGTGAAGTTCTTGGATATTGCCAATGATGAACAAATTGCTTATATCAAGGAAGAAACGCGTCGTATCAATGAATTGCTGAAAGATTGGTTTGCACAAATTGGTCTTCGTTTGATTGACTTCAAATTGGAATTCGGTTTTGATAAGGATGGCAAAATTATCTTGGCAGATGAATTTTCACCAGATAACTGCCGCCTTTGGGATGCTGAGGGGCACCATATGGACAAGGATGTCTTCCGTCGTGATCTTGGTAGCTTGACAGATGTTTATGAAGTTGTATTGGAAAAATTGCAAGGATTGAAGTAGCCTTTTACAAATAGAATACTTGGTCTTCACTACAATCTTTAAGTAGAAATAGATAAAGGAAATAAAATGGATAAACGTATTTTCGTTGAGAAAAAAGCTGATTTTCGTGTGAAATCTCACTCTTTAGTAAAAGAATTAAAGCATAATCTTCAGTTGAAAACTTTGAATGATCTTCGTATTGTTCAAGTTTACGATGTCTTTAATTTGGCAGAGGACTTGTTTGCGCGTGCGGAAAAACACATCTTCTCTGAGCAAGTGACCGATACTGTTTTGGATGAAGCTGCGGTTAAGGCTGATCTTGAGAAGTATGCTTTCTTTGCTATCGAAAGTTTGCCTGGTCAATTTGATCAACGTGCGGCATCTTCACAGGAAGCTTTGCTTTTGCTTGGTAGTTCAAATGATGTAACGGTGAACACAGCGCAACTTTACTTGGTTAACAAGGATCTTGATGCGAATGAGTTGGAAGCTGTCAAAAACTACCTCTTGAACCCAGTGGATTCTCGTTTCAAAGACATCACTGTTGGCATTGCTAAACAGGATTTCTCTGAGTCTGACAAGACCATTCCAAGTTTGGATTTCTTTGAAACTTATACGGCAGAAGATTTTGCTAAGTATAAGGCAGAGCAAGGCTTGGCAATGGAAGTGGATGACCTTCTATTCATTCAAGAATACTTCAAGTCTATTGGTCGTGTGCCAACTGAGACTGAGCTTAAGGTGTTGGATACTTACTGGTCTGACCACTGTCGTCACACAACTTTCGAGACTGAGTTGAAAAACATCGACTTCTCTGCTTCTAAATTTGAAAAACAATTGCAAGCGACTTATGACAAGTATATCGCCATGCGTGATGAGTTGGGACGTACGGAAAAACCTCAAACCTTGATGGATATGGCGACTATTTTTGGTCGTTATGAGCGTGCTAATGGTCGTTTGGATGACATGGAAGTGTCTGATGAAATCAATGCCTGCTCAGTTGAAATTGAAGTAGATGTCAATGGTGTCAAAGAACCATGGCTTCTCATGTTCAAGAACGAAACCCATAACCACCCAACGGAGATCGAACCATTTGGTGGGGCTGCTACTTGTATCGGTGGGGCCATTCGTGACCCATTGTCAGGACGTTCATACGTTTACCAAGCCATGCGTATCTCAGGTGCTGGTGATATTACAACACCAATTGCTGAAACTCGTGCTGGTAAATTACCACAACAAGTGATTTCTAAAACAGCAGCTCACGGTTATTCTTCATACGGTAACCAAATTGGTCTTGCAACAACCTATGTTCGTGAATACTTCCACCCAGGTTTCGTTGCTAAGCGTATGGAGCTAGGTGCTGTGGTCGGTGCGGCTCCTAAGGAAAATGTTGTTCGTGAAAAACCTGAAGCTGGTGATGTAATTATCTTGCTCGGTGGTAAGACTGGACGTGACGGTGTCGGTGGTGCGACAGGTTCTTCTAAAGTTCAAACGGTTGAATCAGTTGAAACAGCTGGTGCTGAGGTTCAAAAAGGGAATGCCATCGAAGAGCGTAAGATTCAACGTCTTTTCCGTAATGGGGAAGTGACACGTCTTATCAAGAAATCAAATGACTTTGGTGCTGGTGGTGTCTGTGTGGCTATCGGTGAATTGGCAGATGGTCTTGAAATTGATCTAGACAAAGTGCCATTGAAATATCAAGGCTTGAACGGTACAGAAATTGCCATTTCTGAATCTCAGGAACGTATGGCTGTAGTGGTTCGTCCAGATGATGTAGACGCCTTCGTTGCTGAATGTAATAAAGAAAATATTGATGCTGTTGTCGTTGCGACAGTGACTGAAAAACCAAATCTTGTTATGCACTGGAATGGCAAAACCATCGTTGATTTGGAACGTCGTTTCCTTGATACAAACGGTGTACGTGTAGTTGTGGATGCTAAGGTAGTTGACAAGGATGTCAAACTTCCAGAAGAACGCCAAACATCTGCCGAAAACCTTGAAGCTGATACTCTTGAAGTCTTGGCTGACCTTAACCATGCCAGTCAAAAAGGGTTGCAAACGATCTTTGATAGCTCAGTTGGTCGTTCAACAGTCAATCACCCCCTTGGTGGTCGCTACCAAATTACACCAACTGAAGCTTCTGTACAGAAATTGCCAGTCCAACATGGTGTGACAACAACTGCTTCTGTTATGGCGCAAGGGTTCAACCCTTATGTAGCAGAATGGTCTCCATATCATGGTGCGGCTTATGCGGTCATCGAAGCAACCGCTCGTTTGGTTGCTGCTGGTGCAAACTGGTCTAAGGCTCGTTTCTCTTATCAAGAATACTTCGAGCGTATGGATAAACAAGCAGAGCGGTTTGGTCAACCAGTATCAGCTCTTCTTGGATCCATTGAAGCTCAGATTCAACTTGGGTTGCCATCTATCGGTGGGAAGGACTCTATGTCTGGTACCTTTGAAGAATTAACAGTACCACCAACCTTGGTTGCTTTTGGTGTGACAACAGCAGATAGCCGTAAAGTTCTTTCTCCAGAATTTAAAACTGCTGGTGAAAATATTTACTATATTCCAGGTCAAGCTTTAGCACAAGAAATCGACTTCGGTCTCATCAAGTCTAACTTTGCTCAATTTGAAGCCATCCAAGCTAATCATAAAGTCACATCTGCATCCGCTGTCAAATATGGTGGTGTGGTTGAAGCTCTTGCCCTTGCAACATTTGGGAACCATATCGGTGCTAACGTCGAATTAGCTGACCTTGACACCAGCTTGACAGCCCAATTGGGCGGATTCATCTTCACATCGCCTGAAGAAATTGCAGGCGTTGCCAAGATTGGACAAACAGCAGCTGACTTTACACTTACTGTCAATGGTGTAACGCTTGATGGACACAAACTTGACAGTGCCTTCCAAGGTAAATTGGAAGAGGTTTATCCGACGGAATTTGCACAAGCAACTGAGTTGGAAGAAGTACCTGCTGTGGCATCAGATGCTGTTATCAAAGCTAAAGAAACAGTTGAGACACCAGTGGTTTACATCCCAGTGTTCCCAGGTACTAACTCTGAGTACGATTCAGCTAAGGCCTTTGAAAAAGAAGGTGCAAAAGTCAACTTAGTACCATTTGTAACACTTAACGAAGAGGCCATTGTCAAGTCTGTTGACACCATGGTTGACAATATCGAAAAAGCTAACATTATCTTCTTTGCAGGTGGCTTCTCAGCAGCCGATGAACCAGATGGATCAGCTAAATTTATCGTTAATATCTTGCTCAATGAAAAAGTACGTGCAGCCATCGATAGCTTCATCGAACGTGGTGGTTTGATTATCGGTATCTGTAACGGATTCCAAGCTCTTGTCAAATCAGGTCTTCTTCCATATGGTAACTTTGAAGATGCAAGCAGTACTAGTCCAACCCTCTTCTACAATGATGCCAACCAACACGTGGCTAAGATGGTTGAAACACGTATTGCCAACACGAACTCACCATGGCTTGCCGGAGTAGAAGTTGGTGACATCCATGCCATCCCAGTATCACATGGTGAAGGTAAATTTGTCGTGACAGCTGAGGAATTTGCAGAGCTTCGTGACAATGGTCAAATCTTTACCCAATATGTTGACTTCGAAGGTAAACCAAGCATGGATTCAAAATACAATCCTAACGGATCTGTGAATGCTATCGAAGGTATCACAAGCAAGAATGGTCAAATTATTGGGAAGATGGGTCACTCAGAACGTTTCGAAGACGGTCTCTTCCAAAATATTCCAGGAAATAAAGACCAACACCTCTTTGCGTCAGCGGTTAAATACTTTACTGGAAAATAATAGAGTGCCAAGTGCACTCAGCAATGATATTTTTCGATATGCAGTGGTTATAAAGAGCTTGAAAACTTGAGTTCACATTAGTGGAATGAGAGGCTAGAAACAGTTTTTCGTTCGCCTTGCATAAGGAAAATATCAAAAATAAAAGGTATAAAAAATGACATACGAAGTTAAATCTCTTAATGAAGAATGTGGTGTTTTTGGTATCTGGGGTCACCCAGATGCTGCCAAATTAACTTATTTCGGACTTCACAGTCTCCAACACCGTGGTCAAGAGGGAGCAGGAATTCTCTCAAATGATGCGGGTCAATTGAAGCGTCATCGTGATATGGGGCTTCTCTCAGAAGTTTTTCGTGATCCAGCCAACTTGGACAAGCTAACTGGAACAGCTGCTATCGGTCATGTTCGTTATGCGACTGCTGGTGAAGCTTCTGTAGACAATATTCAACCTTTCTTGTTTAAGTTTTATGACAATCAGTTTGGACTTGCCCACAACGGGAACTTGACTAATGCAGAGTCACTTAGACGTGAGTTGGAAAAAAATGGTGCAATCTTTAACTCGACTTCTGACTCAGAAATTTTGGCCCACTTGATTCGTCGTAGCCATAACCCATCCTTCATGGGTAAGGTGAAAGAAGCCTTGAACACTGTTAAAGGTGGATTTGCTTACCTCCTCATGCTTGAGGACAAGCTCATTGCAGCCTTGGATCCAAATGGTTTCCGTCCCCTTTCTATTGGTAAGATGGGCAATGGAGCTATTGTGGTTTCATCTGAAACCTGTGCCTTTGAAGTGGTTGGAGCAGAGTGGATTCGCGATGTGAATCCAGGTGAGGTTGTTATCATCGATGATAATGGCATTACTTACGATAACTATACAACGGACACCCAATTGGCTGTTTGCTCAATGGAGTATATTTACTTTGCCCGTCCTGATTCAAATATCCAAGGGGTCAATGTCCATACAGCTCGTAAACGTATGGGTGCTCAATTGGCACGTGAATTCAAACATGAAGCAGATATTGTAGTTGGTGTGCCTAATTCATCACTTAGCGCAGCCATGGGATTTGCAGAAGAATCAGGCTTGCCAAATGAAATGGGCTTGATTAAAAACCAATACACTCAACGTACCTTTATCCAACCAACACAAGAATTACGTGAGCAAGGGGTTCGTATGAAACTCTCTGCCGTATCAGGTGTTGTTAAAGGCAAACGTGTGGTTATGATTGACGATTCTATTGTACGTGGGACGACCTCACGTCGTATCGTTAATTTGCTAAAAGAAGCAGGAGCAACAGAGGTTCACGTAGCAATCGGTAGTCCAGCCCTTGCCTATCCATGTTTCTACGGTATCGATATTCAAACACGTAAGGAATTGATTGCGGCCAATCATACAGTTGAGGAAACACGCGAAATCATTGGTGCGGATAGCTTGACTTACTTGTCTATTGATGGCTTGATTGATTCTATTGGAATTGACACAGATGCACCGAACGGTGGCCTTTGTGTGGCTTACTTCGATGGTAAATATCCAACACCATTGTACGATTACGAAGAACGCTATTTGGAAAGTTTGAAAGAACACACTTCTTTCTATTAAGAGCAGTGCAGAAGAAAAAAGAGGAAAAAATTATGTCTAAAAATGCTTACGCTCCACGTCTCACTACTGACTAAAAGCTAAAGCATTTGTCAGTAGACACTTTGCCCTATGGGGTCAAAGCTAGAGACCTGACTAGTATTTTTAGATAAAAAGATGGTTCATCTAAAAATACGTCGCACTCTTTCTCGAAAAAAGAAAAGGAATAAATAAAATGACAAATAAAAATGCTTACGCTCAATCGGGTGTGGATGTTGAAGCAGGTTATGAAGTTGTTGAACGTATCAAAAAACACGTTGCCCGTACAGAGCGTGCAGGTGTCATGGGAGCTCTCGGTGGCTTCGGTGGTATGTTTGACCTTTCAAAAACAGGTGTCAAAGAGCCCGTTTTGATTTCAGGTACAGATGGTGTCGGTACTAAACTCATGCTTGCTATCAAGTACGACAAACACGATACTATCGGTCAAGACTGTGTAGCTATGTGTGTTAACGATATCATCGCTGCAGGAGCTGAACCCCTTTACTTCCTTGACTACGTAGCAACTGGTAAAAATGAACCAGCTAAATTGGAACAGGTCGTTGCTGGTGTGGCTGAAGGTTGTGTGCAAGCTGGTGCTGCCCTCATTGGTGGTGAAACTGCTGAAATGCCTGGTATGTATGGAGAAGACGACTATGATTTGGCAGGTTTCGCGGTAGGTGTCGCTGAAAAATCACAAATCATCGACGGTTCAAAAGTAGCTGAAGGTGATGTGCTTCTTGGACTTGCCTCAAGCGGTATCCACTCAAATGGTTACTCACTCGTTCGTCGTGTCTTTGCTGATTACACAGGTGAAGAAGTCCTCCCAGAACTTGAAGGCAAAAAACTTAAAGACGTTCTTCTTGAACCAACTCGTATCTACGTCAAAGCAGCTTTGCCATTGATTAAAGAAGAATTGGTTAACGGTATTGCCCACATCACAGGTGGTGGTTTCATCGAAAATGTACCACGTATGTTCTCAGATGACTTGGCTGCTGAAATTGACGAAAGCAAGGTCCCAGTACTTCCAATTTTCAAAGCCCTTGAAAAATATGGTGACATCAAACACGAAGAAATGTTTGAAATCTTTAATATGGGTATTGGTCTCATGCTTGCGGTGAAACCAGAAAATGTGGAACGTGTCAAAGAACTTCTTGACGAACCTGTTTATGAAATCGGTCGAATTGTGAAGAAAGATGGCGCAAGTGTGGTGATTAAATAATGGCTAAAAGGATTGCTGTGTTTGCCTCTGGCAACGGCTCAAACTTCCAGGTGATTGCGGAACAATTTCCAGTAGAATTTGTCTTTTCAGATCACCGTGATGCCTATGTCTTAGAACGTGCCAAAAATCTAGGTGTAGCTAGCTATGCCTTTGAACTCAAGGAATTTGACAATAAAGCAGCTTACGAAGAAGCTATTGTCAAACTCTTGGATGAACACCAGATTGATTTGGTTTGTTTGGCGGGTTATATGAAAATCGTTGGCCCAACCTTGCTAGCAGCTTATGAAGGCCGTATCATCAATATTCACCCGGCTTACCTTCCAGAATTTCCAGGTGCTCATGGTATTGAGGATGCTTGGAATGCAGATGTTGACCAGTCTGGTGTGACCATTCACTGGGTGGATTCTGGTGTGGACACTGGTAAGGTTATCAAACAAGTCCGTGTGCCACGCCTTGAAGGTGATACCCTTGATACTTTCGAAACTCGCATCCATGAAACAGAGTACAAGCTCTATCCAGAAGTGTTGGATAGTTTGGGAGTTACACGAAAATAAGGAAGTGCTAGAGCTGAAAGAAAATTTTCGACTGTAGCAGATAAAGAACTTTTTTAAAAAAGGAAAAGAAAGAAAATGACTAAACGAGCACTTATTTCAGTCTCAGACAAAGCGGGCATCGTTGAATTTGCCCAAGAACTCAAAAAACTTGGTTGGGATATCATCTCAACAGGTGGTACCAAAGTTGCCCTTGACAATGCCGGTGTTGACACCATTGCCATTGACGATGTGACTGGTTTCCCAGAAATGATGGACGGTCGTGTGAAGACTCTTCATCCAAATATCCACGGTGGTCTTCTCGCTCGTCGTGACCTTGATAGCCATCTTCAAGCGGCTAAGGACAATAATATCGAATTGATCGACCTTGTTGTGGTCAACCTTTACCCATTCAAGGAAACTATCCTCAAACCAGACGTGACTTACGCTGATGCGGTTGAAAACATCGATATTGGTGGTCCATCAATGCTTCGTTCAGCAGCTAAAAACCACGCTAGCGTAACAGTTGTGGTAGACCCTGCTGACTATGCGGTTGTGCTTGACGAATTGTCAGCGAACGGCGAAACAAGCTACGAAACTCGCCAACGTTTGGCAGCAAAAGTATACCGTCACACAGCTTCATACGACGCTTTGATTGCGGAATACTTCACAGCTCAAGTGGGTGAAACAAAACCTGAAAAACTCACTTTGACTTATGACCTTAAGCAACCAATGCGTTACGGTGAAAACCCTCAACAAGACGCAGACTTCTACCAAAAAGGTTTGCCAACGGCTTACTCAATTGCTTCAGCTAAACAGCTTAACGGTAAAGAATTGTCATTCAACAATATCCGTGATGCTGATGCTGCTATCCGTATCATCCGTGATTTTAAAGACCGTCCAACAGTTGTGGCTTTGAAACACATGAACCCATGTGGTATCGGTCAAGCTGACGACATCGAAACAGCTTGGGATTACGCTTATGAAGCCGACCCAGTGTCAATCTTCGGTGGAATCGTAGTCCTCAACCGTGAAGTGGATGTTGCGACAGCTAAGAAAATGCATGGTGTCTTCCTTGAAATCATCATTGCACCAAGCTACACAGACGATGCGCTTGAAATCTTGACAACCAAGAAGAAAAACTTGCGTATCCTTGAGTTGCCATTTGACGCTCAAGATGCTAGCGAAGTGGAAGCAGAATACACTGGTGTTGTCGGTGGACTTCTCGTTCAAAACCAAGACGTTGTTAAAGAAAGTCCAGCTGACTGGCAAGTAGTTACGAAACGCCAACCAACTGAAACAGAAGCGACAGCTCTTGAGTTTGCTTGGAAAGCTATCAAGTACGTCAAATCAAATGGTATCATCGTGACTAACGACCATATGACACTTGGTGTTGGCCCTGGTCAAACTAACCGTGTGGCTTCAGTCCGTATCGCCATTGAGCAAGCTAAAGACCGTCTTGATGGTGCTGTTCTTGCCTCAGATGCCTTCTTCCCATTTGCAGATAACGTGGAAGAAATTGCTAAAGCAGGTATCAAGGCTATCATCCAACCAGGTGGCTCAGTCCGTGACCAAGAGTCAATCGAAGCGGCTGATAAACATGGTTTGACAATGATCTTTACAGGCGTTCGTCACTTCCGTCATTAAGAATTTGCAAAAACATCCAAGAAATTGGATGTTTTTTAGATTCCTTAAGTTTCCTTTAAGCTACCCAAGCTATACTAATACCATCCTAAAAAACTTTTCTTTTTCATAAATCTCCTAAGAGCTCAGCACTGGCTGGGCTTTTTTGTTTCATACCATCAAAAAAACAACCGTTCTCACGATTGTTCAATAGATTTAAACCTTTTCAATGACAGACTGAGTTACCCAAGTCTTGCGATTGCCGATTTGAACAAGGATACCATCGCTTGGTGGGTCAATGGCAAGCACTTTGAAGTTACCTGGAATGGTAAAAGTTTCACCAGGATTGAGGTACTGGTCTGAAGTTGGATTGCCTTGTCCATCAACTTCAAGAACCGGTCCAGGATCAACGATATTGTGTTTAGTTGGTGTACCTCCAGCTAAATCTTGACTGGTGATGGTATTTCCTGACACAGATGTGACACGGAAGGTTCCTGTGAAGCGGACGGTATCGCCAACTTTGATAGAAGGGTTAGTAGGATTTCCATTTTGAGCTCCTGGTTCGAGGTCTTTAAAATGGATATAGCCAGACACTTGACTCTTATGGAAGCTACGTTTGTGGTATTTCTCAGGACCTTGACCCGCATCGTAGTTGTACTCTTCAATGGTCACCTGATCACCATGAACTTCCGCAACCCAAGCGACATGCCCCATATGACCAGCTCCATTGACACCAGCTGAGAACCAGGCGATGCTCCCCACAGCAGGATTCATGTCCACACGGTGACCATTGGCACGTGCGATACTGCCCCAAGTGATGGCATTTCCATAACCTACTGGTAGGGTGAAACCGTTGGTGTTACTGAGGCGATAGGCCGCAAAGGATGTGCACTGACGCCAGTACATGGTCCATGGATCGACACCGAAGCCACCGTATTTCCAAGAGGAAGGATAGTCATCTCCGAGGACAGCCGCCTGAGCAGAGCTGCCACACGAAACCGAAACAGTCGCTAGACAGGCTAGCGGTAAGAGACAATTTAGTAATTTTTTCTTCATTTTAACCTCCACCTACCTATTCGCAGTTTTTCAGGAAAATGAAGATATTTTTGCGTTTAAGCCTCCCTTAAGTTGCTCAGGATATACTATCATCAATCCTAAATAACTTTTTTCATTTTCATAATCTCCCAATAGGTGGTCCAAGTGGCCGCCTTTTTTATGTCCAAATTTGGATACACACCCATATCTCCGAACAAATATGTTATAATGGTTATGTATAATTCGTGAAAATTGCTAATTTTTCCGAATGATTGTCGTTAACGGGCATTTGCCCCTAGTCTTATTTGATATTGAGGTATCTTTCAAATGAAACTTTTGGTTGTTGGTTCTGGTGGTCGTGAACATGCGATTGCCAAGAAATTATTGGAGTCTAAAGACGTTGAGCAAGTTTTCGTAGCTCCTGGTAATGACGGGATGACATTGGACGGTCTTGATTTGATCAATATCGGAATTTCCGAACATTCTAAGCTGATTGACTTTGCAAAAGCGAACGATATTGCTTGGACCTTTATCGGTCCAGATGATGCGCTTTCGGCTGGTATCGTGGATGATTTCAATGCGGCAGGACTCAAAGCCTTTGGTCCGACCAAGGCTGCGGCTGAGCTGGAGTGGTCTAAGGATTTCGCTAAGGAAATCATGGTCAAATACGACGTTCCGACAGCAGCCTATGGCACATTTTCAGATTTCGAGGAAGCCAAGGCCTACATCGAGGGAAAAGGTGCTCCAATCGTCGTCAAGGCAGACGGATTGGCCCTAGGTAAAGGTGTCGTCGTTGCTGAAACGGTTGATCAAGCCGTCGAAGCTGCTCACGAGATGCTTTTGGACAATAAATTCGGTGATTCAGGTGCGCGAGTGGTCATCGAGGAATTTCTTGACGGGGAAGAGTTTTCTCTCTTTGCCTTTGTCAATGGAGATAAATTCTACATTATGCCAACGGCTCAGGACCACAAACGTGCTTATGATGGGGACAAGGGCCCTAACACTGGTGGGATGGGTGCCTATGCGCCGGTTCCTCACTTGTCACAGAGCGTGGTTGACACAGCGGTTGACACCATTGTCAAGCCAGTCCTTGAAGGTATGATTAAAGAAGGTCGTCCTTACACTGGTGTCCTTTACGCTGGTCTTATCTTGACAGCTGACGGCCCTAAAGTCATCGAGTTCAACTCACGTTTTGGCGATCCTGAAACGCAAATCATTTTGCCTCGTTTGACTTCTGATTTTGCGCAAAATATCACTGACATTTTGGATGGTAAAGAGCCAACTATCACTTGGACGGATAAGGGTGTGACACTGGGTGTGGTTGTAGCCTCAAACGGCTACCCATTGGATTATGAAAAAGGTGTTAAGTTGCCGGCCAAGACAGAGGGTGACATCATCACTTACTATGCCGGTGCCAAATTCGCTGAAAATGGCCAAGACCTCCTCTCAAACGGAGGACGTGTTTACATGTTGGTCACAACAGCAGACACCGTCAAAGACGGCCAAAACATCATCTACAACGAACTCAACAAACAAAACACAGAAGGCCTCTTCTACCGTACGGATATCGGTAGCAAGGCGAATAAATAAAACTCTTTGAAAACCTTCGATTGACTGTGTTAAAGCTCCTTGATGAACTTTAGTTCTATCTTCGTCGCTTTGCCTTGTCACTCTATGATTTTCTTTGAGTTTTCGAATATCAATGCTATTTTAGGCGACGAAGTCGCCAATCCGATAATGGTCGCCGTGGTGAAAAGACCAGAACAGCATCTGTTCTGGTCGGGGGAAATTTTGAGACCTTAGGCTCAAAGTTTAGGAATGAAACCGAAGGTTTGCTTCCGTCCCCACCACCTAAGACCATTATCAAAAAAGAAAAGGAAAAATTATGACTAAACCAGTAATTTCCATCATCATGGGCTCAAAATCCGACTGGGCAACCATGCAAAAAGCCGCTGAAGTCCTCGACAACTTCGGCGTCGCTTACGAAAAGAAAGTTGTTTCCGCACACCGGACGCCGGACCTCATGTTCAAACATGCCGAAGAAGCACGTAGCCGTGGCATCAAGGTCATCATCGCTGGTGCTGGTGGCGCTGCTCACTTGCCAGGTATGGTTGCTGCTAAAACAACCCTTCCAGTCATCGGAGTGCCAGTCAAATCACGTGCTCTTAGCGGTGTAGATTCGCTCTATTCTATCGTTCAGATGCCGGGTGGTGTACCTGTCGCAACCATGGCTATCGGTGAAGCTGGTGCGACTAACGCTGCCCTCTTTGCC
Organism: Streptococcus sp. CCH5-D3; assembly: GCF_001556435.1. Lineage (NCBI taxonomy): Bacteria > Bacillati > Bacillota > Bacilli > Lactobacillales > Streptococcaceae > Streptococcus > Streptococcus sp. CCH5-D3. The sequence goes on along the minus strand of NZ_LSIW01000129.1, from coordinate 21,025 downwards.
CTCCGTCTCCTCTCAGTAGAAGACAAGGCCATTGCAGATGCACTTGCTAACTTTGCTGAAGAACAAGGAAAAATCGCAGAGGAGTCTACAAATGAGCTCAACTAAAACCATTGGTATCATCGGTGGTGGCCAACTCGGTCAGATGATGGCTATCTCAGCTATCTACATGGGCCACAAGGTTATTACCCTTGATCCTGCAGCAGATTGTCCATCTTCTCGTGTGTCTGAGGTCATCGTGGCACCCTACGATGACGTAGACGCCCTTCGCCAGTTGGCGGACCGCTGTGATGTTCTCACTTATGAGTTTGAAAATGTCGACGCTGACGGCCTTGACGCTGTTATCAAAGACGGCCAGCTCCCACAAGGAACAGACCTGCTTCGCATTTCGCAAAACCGTATCTTTGAGAAAGACTTCCTCTCAAACAAGGCTCAAGTGAGAGTTGCTCCTTACAAGGTTGTGACATCTAGCCTTGATTTGGAAGATATTGACCTTTCTAAAAAATACGTCCTCAAGACAGCGACAGGTGGTTACGATGGCCACGGTCAAAAAGTCATCACATCAGCCGACGATTTGGAAGAGGCAAATGCCCTTGCTAACTCGGCCGAGTGTGTCTTAGAAGAGTTCGTTAACTTCGACCTTGAGATTTCGGTCATCGTGTCTGGTAATGGCAAGGATGTGACGGTTTTCCCAGTTCAGGAAAATATCCATCGCAACAATATCCTCTCTAAAACCATCGTTCCTGCTCGCATTCCTGACAGTCTAGCTGAGAAAGCTAAAGCTATGGCAGTGAAGATTGCTGAGCAACTTAACCTCTCTGGTACCCTCTGTGTGGAAATGTTTGCGACAGCTGATGACATCATCGTCAACGAAATCGCACCCCGTCCACACAATTCAGGGCACTACTCAATCGAAGCCTGTGACTTTTCACAGTTTGACACGCATATCTTGGGCGTTCTCGGAGCACCACTTCCAGCAATCAACCTCCATGCGCCAGCTGTCATGCTCAACGTCCTCGGCCAACACGTCGAAGCAGCTGAGCGTTATGTCACAGAAAATCCAAGCGCCCACCTCCACATGTATGGTAAACTAGAAGCGAAGCACAACCGCAAAATGGGGCATGTGACTTTGTTTAGTGATGAACCAGATAGTGTGGTTGAGTTTGGGAAAGGAATTGATTTTTAGGTGAGAATAGCAATCCTAGGACTCGGAGTTATCGGGACCACTTACGCCTACGCTTTTCAAAAAGTAGGTCATAAAGTAGAACACGTACTGAGAGACAGTAAGAAAAACAATGTTCCCCAAAAACTCTCGGTTGATTTGCTAGATGGTCGCTATCATTCCAAAGGTGAAAACAAACACGACACCTATGAGGTTCGTTTGGCAGAAGCTGATTCGGAATATGATTTCATTTTTCTGAGTGTTCGTCATGGCTTTGTCAAAGAAGCTGTGGAAACCTTGCGAAAAAATAATATCAAAGGCACCCTCGTTTTCTTCTGCAATTTCTGGAATACACGAAAAGAGGTTCAAGAGTGGGCAGGAGATTACGACTATATTCTGGCTTTTCCGACAGCGGGCGGTCATATGCATGAGGACCATTTGGATGGTGTCTTGTTCGACCATTTAATGCTAGAAGGTGAGCAAAAAGCAGACATTTCTAACTATGCTGATCTGACAGATTTATTGACTTCTGCAGATTTGAAGTGGGAAGTTCCTCATGATATGGTCGAGTGGATTTGGATTCACATGGCGATTAATGCGGGTGTTACTTCGACAGCTGCTCGTTCAGGAAATTTGGAAAATCCAGAACAGCTGGCTCTGAATTTGATGAATAGTTCTTCGGAATTGTCATTGGCCATCAAGGCCATTCGAGAGGCTTTGAAAGTCGTAGAAGCGCGTGGCGTAAATTTGAAGCTTTATAAGGCAGAACTCTTGCCATACAAAATTCCCGCTTGGATTGCAGGAAAAGCCATGAAAGTCATGTTTGCGAAAAATGAGCTGACTCGAAAAATTATGACCTTACACAATGATAAACAGGATATTTTCTACTGTTGTCAAAGTGTCTATCAGACAGGTCAGGAGTTAGGTGTTGAGATGCCCATTCTTGAAGCAAATATGAAGGGGATTTCGCTGTAGGAGGTTTTATGATTCAACTATTACTGTTAATAGTATTTATTTAGTTTATATCTTCGCTATTCTTCTTTAAAACGTCATTGTTATGAAAAAGAAAAGCGAGTTGATTATAATTTTCCTAAATTAGTGAATGAAGTAATTACAATTAAGAAAAGTTAAAAGGTAGACCTTGGTGGAGAAATATAAAGCTTATTTTAAAAACGGTAACATTGACATAGAACATACTATTTTAATAATTTATAGTTTATGTTGGGGAGCGCCATTTATTATAAATAAACTAGGATATATATGGTTGTTATATATTTCTCGGGCATATCATAGTGTATTACTATTATTTTTTGTTTCCTTAGTACTTTTAGTAATAAATGGGTATATATTATATATTGTTATAAGAAAGTTTTTGAAGGCTATAAGACAAAGAAAGATAGCCTTTATATTAATAATTTTTTACCTGTTCATAGCGTTCTTGCAAGCAACAGTGTTCTGGCTAGGTTTTACTTTTTTAAATGTTACCATATTGTTTAACAACCTCTCTCCATCTTACGAGGGGATAAGAACTATCCTAGTTTATCTTGAAAAGTATAGTCAATTATATTCAAAAATGGTTAATAGTTTTGAGATGGTAGCTCGTTCTGGGGCCTTTATCCCAGGTTTCATAGCGTTTTCTATGATGTTAAATATTGTGGTTCCTCAGAAATATCAGAAGGTTGACTTATCTTGGAAAGATAAAGTTATGCGTTTTTTATGGAAAGTAGCAGGTTTGTTAATTCCAATCACGATTCTTTTCATTTTTTCAGCTATAAATAAGAGTACATTTACAGTTGTAGGTACAGTGGTAGCTGTACTTACATGGTTTGTTAATCCAGTTCATAGAGCAAGTCTATTTATTAGGGATTTAAAGATATCTGAAGATGACTTCAAACCTAGAATAATAAATAATTCAAAAATGTTACAGCTTATACTTGGCTTGGTTGTTACATCAATGGGGATAAGTGTCTACTTTTTTGAAAAACAAAATTGGTTAGCTAGATTTTTTATATCGGCATCCATATTCTTTATCTTAATTGTTATTATACTTATCTATCAATTTATTGTTAATAGGAAGAAAACTGAGTGGATAACAAAAAACTTTAAGAAAGAAGTAGCCATTGAGTTAATCGAGCTAGATAATATAAAGCAGGATGAATAAAAAAGAAAGAAACAGGGGAAATCGTATTATCGATATTGTGGGCTACATAACTAATTAGCTAACAGAAGTTGCAGAGTGATATATACCAGAAGATTTAAGTCTTTGCTTTTGCATATATATAACTAGAAGTAGGGCGTAGTATAATTGTTTGTGCAACTTTGTTTCAGTGATTTTCCAGATAATATGGTTGAGTTTGTGAAAGGAATAGAATTTTAGATGACAAATCCTATCTATGGAACTTTAATTGATAGTCCAGCAGAGGAAGATTTATTCAATATAAAAAACTATGTAGGTGGACTAACAAGTTTTATTAGTGAATGTAAGACACCTATGACAATTTCAATTCAAGGAAATTGGGGAACTGGTAAAACCAGTATTATGAAGCAAGTTGAATCAAAATTAGACTCTGAAAAAATTAAAAGTATATTTTTTAACACGTGGCAGTATTCTCAATTTAATTCTGATAATGATTTAACAATTGCTTTAATAACAGAGTTGGTAACGTTTTTAGCTAGTTTATTGCCAGAAAAGGCAGAAAATAGAGAGTTGTTAAGCAAAACTTTTGGCTTAATTTCAAATATTGCTATTGGAGTGACTGCTACGATACTTGAAAATGCAACGTCAGGTTTTATAAATTTAGAAGGTGTCTCGGAAAAAATAAAAAATAAAGCAAATGGAAGATTTAGTTATGATGGTATTATCTCATTGAGAGAATTGAATCAATCTTTTAGAGATTTAGTAAAAAAAGTTATTGAGACAGAAGAGATAGATAGAATTGTTTTCTTTATTGATGATCTTGATCGCCTACACCCTTCTAAAGCAGTAGAGGTTCTCGAAGTGTTAAAATTATTTCTAGAAAGCGAGTACTGTGTTTTTGTTCTAGCGATTGATTATAATGTAGTTGTTAAAGGTATAAAAAATAAGTATAATGGCGAGATAGATGATGAAAAAGGAGATTATTTTTTTGAAAAACTAATTCAAGTTCCTTTTACTGTACCAGTGCATAATTATGACATCGAGAATTATATTGAAAAATTATTGGATAATCTGATTATTGTTGGTAAAGATAACCAAAATAATGATAACCAAAATACTGATAGCTTTAGTTCTTCTGTACTCCCAATTATTTTAAAATCAGTAGGTAAACACCCCCGAAATATAAAGAGACTTCTCAATTCATTCAGCCTACTTCTTCGTATTCAAGACTCCAATAAAAAAGTATCTAGAGAAAGATTGCTGGCAGTATTGTGTCTTCAGACAAGTTATAAAGAAGTGTTTTTCTTTTTGAGTGAAAGTGATGCTGAGAATATAACAGAAAGATTTAATAGCTTGAAGGAGACTTCTGAATCATTTGCAGAAGGAGAGATAGACAAACCAGAAGGTTTCGATGATTTTATGAATGAGTTCCAGAAAATTTTTGAGGACGATAATATTTTAAATTCAGAGGCCTTAAAATTAAGTCTAAATATATCTGAAGCTGTATCAAGCGGTAAAAAAGAAGAGGATAGTGACTCTAAATATATCGATTTTTGGAGTGGTTTTTCTCAATATCTAAAGAATCGTGATAATTTCGAATTTAGACATAGTGGAAATAAGGTTTCTTCAAAATATTATAGGGTTATTAGTACAGAATCTTCAAAACTGCATTGTGAGTTTAGAGTAAATAAAAATTCTATAGGATTAGTTTATGGTGATGTAAAAGATGAAAAGTTAAATGAGTATTTAAGACATAAAGAGGATGAAATTAAATCTAAATTTATAGATGATATAGTCAGTATCCGTGATTGGAAAAATGATCCTAAAAATAATTATAATCGTATTCCTGGAGTGACTATAACTAACAATAGATTAGGTATTGGTGGGTATAGCAATTATGAATTAATTTACGAGTGGTTCTATACAACTTTAATGACTGTAGTAAAGTATATTAATGAATTAAAGGAGAAACAACAATGATCGAACGTTACTCTCGCCCAGAAATGGCGAACATTTGGAGTGAAGAAAATAAATACCGTGCTTGGCTTGAGGTGGAAATCTTAGCTGACGAGGCATGGGCTGAGTTGGGAGAAATTCCTAAGGAAGATGTGGCTTTGATTCGTGAAAAAGCGGACTTTGATATCGACCGTATTCTTGAAATCGAGCAGCAAACTCGTCACGATGTGGTTGCCTTCACACGTGCGGTTTCTGAGACTCTTGGTGAAGAGCGTAAGTGGGTTCACTATGGGTTGACATCTACTGACGTGGTAGATACTGCCTATGGTTACCTCTACAAACAAGCTAACGACATCATCCGCAAGGACCTTGAAAACTTCCTCAACATCATCGCTGACAAAGCGAAAGAACACAAGTTCACTATCATGATGGGTCGTACCCACGGTGTGCACGCTGAGCCGACAACTTTTGGTCTTAAATTGGCGACTTGGTACAGCGAAATGAAACGTAACATCGAGCGTTTCGAGCATGCTGCTGTTGGTGTGGAAGCTGGTAAGATTTCTGGTGCGGTTGGTAACTTTGCCAACATCCCACCATTCGTTGAAAAATACGTCTGCGACAAACTTGGTATCCGTGCTCAAGAAATCTCAACACAGGTACTTCCTCGTGACCTTCACGCTGAGTACTTTGCAGTTCTTGCTAGCATCGCAACTTCTATCGAGCGTATGGCGACTGAGATCCGTGGTCTTCAAAAATCAGAACAACGTGAAGTGGAAGAGTTCTTTGCCAAAGGTCAAAAAGGGTCTTCAGCAATGCCTCACAAACGTAACCCTATCGGTTCTGAAAATATGACAGGTCTTGCACGTGTTATCCGTGGTCACATGGTAACAGCTTATGAAAATGTCTCACTCTGGCATGAACGTGATATCTCTCACTCATCAGCGGAGCGTATCATCACACCAGACACAACCATCTTGATTGACTACATGCTCAACCGATTTGGAAACATCGTTAAGAACTTGACAGTCTTCCCAGAAAACATGATCCGCAACATGAACTCTACGTTTGGTTTGATTTTCAGTCAACGTGCGATGCTTACTTTGATTGAAAAAGGCATGACGCGTGAGCAAGCTTACGACCTTGTTCAACCAAAGACTGCCCAATCATGGGATAACCAAGTAGACTTCAAACCGCTTCTTGAAGCAGATCCAGAAGTAACTTCACGTCTCACTCAAGAAGAAATCGACGAGATTTTCAACCCTGTTTACTACACTAAACGTGTTGATGAGATCTTCGAACGCATCGGTTTGGGTGACTAATCTAAACAAAATAGCAAAAAGCAGGGCAGACCTGCTTTTTTTGATGGTGACATTTATGTCACTATTTTTGTTCTCTTTTCAGCCGTATAATAGAGTCATCGCTAGAAAACTGTCAGGAAGGAGAAGTTAGCCATCTTAAAAGGACGATTTAACTATTTACCGGAACTAAGCCTCCTAATAGTAGGCATTGCTTATAGTATCATCCGTATCATGAATGATTTTGGAAGTATCAAAGCCCCCTCTTGGTTTTTAGATATGGATATTCCTAGTGGTTCCTTACTGTTACTTATTTTACTTATTATTTTAAAAAGTGATGTAAGATAATAATTTCTTAAGTTACCTTTAAGCTTATTAAGGTATATTATAACCATCCTAATAAAGCAGCTAGCTTTGGTGAGCTAGCAGTAAACAAAACTTTTCATAACAAATCTCCCCGAAGAAAGTCTAGAAATCTAGGCTTTTTTCTTCTTTTTTGAGGTTTTATTAGGATATTTTAAGAAAATACTTGAAAACCCTTCCAAAACAAGGTAATATAGTTATATAAAGATTCTATTGGACAAGCGGTCACCTTGGAGGATTAGGAAGAAGAGGTTGGAAAGCCTGTACAATCGTATCTTTTCAGTGGTCTCTGGGCTGCTGTGAAAATCCCTTTGGGGATTTTTTTCTGCGATTTAAGGTTTCTTTAAGGTAGGGAGGTTATACTTTAAGTCTCCTAAATAACTTTTACTGAACCTTGTTCAGTAAGTCTCGTTGGCTTACACTTTTTGTGAACAACGAACTTTTCTTTTTCATAATCTCCAAAAGAGCTCAACACCATGTGTTGGGTTCTTTTTTTGGTTACTAAAAAAACGCCCTTAGGCGTTTTAAATATGGCTTACATCTCGTCTGGAGCTTCAACACCGAGAAGGCGAAGGGCTTCTTTGAGGACTGTTGCTGTTGCGTAGCAAAGAGCCAAACGGCTGTCACGTTCTGGGCTTTCGTCCAAGATACGTGTGTGCGCGTAGTATTTGTTGAAAGCTTGGGCCAAGCTGATAGCAAATTTAGCAACGATAGATGGTTCAAAGTTATCTGATGCACGGTTGATGATACGTGGGAAGTCTTGGATGAGTTTGATGATTTCCCAGCTTTCAACGTCGTTTAAGCTGTATGTGGCATCTGCAGATGGCGTGAAGTCAGCCTTGCGCAAGATAGATTGGATACGAGCGTGAGCATACTGTACGTAAGGTCCAGTTTCTCCCTCGAAGGATACCATGGCATCAAGGTCGAAGTCATAACCATTCATGCGGTCTGTTTTAAGGTCGTAGAACTTGATAGCTCCGACACCAACAGCGTGGGCAACAGCTTCCTTGTTAGGCAAGTTTGGATTCTTAGCTTCGATTTGAGCTTGAGCACGGTTAACAGCTTCAGCGATAGTTGGCTCAAGTAAGATAACGTTACCCTTACGAGTTGACAATTTCTTACCGTTCTTAGTTACTAGACCAAAGGCAACGTGAGTCATGTCGTCAGACCAGTCGTAACCCATTTCTTTAAGAACAGCTTTCAACTGTTTGAAGTGGGCAGATTGTTCATTACCAACCACATAGATGGCTTTGGCAAAGTCGTAAGTACGTTTACGGTAGAGGGCAGCAGCCAAGTCACGTGTGATGTAAAGAGTTGCACCATCTGATTTTTTGATGAGGGCTGGGTGTTCGATACCGTATTTTTCAAGGTTAACCACTTGGGCACCTTGAGATTCTTGGAGAAGTCCTTTTTCTGTCAAGATGTCAACGACTTCATCCATCTTATCATTGTAGAAAGCTTCACCGTTGTAGCTATCAAATGAAACACCAAGTTCATCATAGAGACGGTTGAATTCTACTAAGCTTTCGTCACGGAACCATTGCCAGAGGGCAGTTGCTTCCTCGTCACCAGCTTCCAATTTACGGAACCATTCACGAGCTTCTTCGTCTACAGAAGGGTCTTCTTCAGCTTCAGCATTGATACGCACATAAAGTTGAAGAAGTTCATTGATAGGGTTGGCTTTGACAGCTTCCTCGCTACCCCATTTCTTATAGGCAACAATAAGCATACCAAACTGTTTACCCCAGTCACCCAAGTGATTGATGCGGACTGGTTTGTAGCCTTGTTTAGCCACGATGTTGGCAAGAGCGTCAGCGATAACTGTTGAACGCAAGTGACCGATAGAGAAAGGTTTAGCGATGTTAGGACTAGACATATCAAAGGCAATGTTACGTCCGTGACCGATGTTTTGGTCAGCGTAGTGGCTGCCTTGAGCGATGACTTGTCCAAGAACGTCCGCCGAGATTTTTGATTTATCAAGGAAGAAGTTGATGTAAGGACCAACAGCTTCAACTTTTTCAAAGTTTGAAGCATCAATTTTTTCAGCGATGTCTGCTGCAATCATTTGAGGGGCCTTGCGCAAGACTTTTGCCAATGAGAAGGCAGGGAAGGCAAGGTCCCCCATGTCAGCATTTTTAGGGGTTTCAAGCAGATTTTGAATGTTTTCTTGCTCCAATTCGGGAACAACTTTGGCAATTTCTGCTGCAATGAGTTCTTTAGTATTCATAGGTACTCCATTTCAAATCTTGTCATTCATACCTATTTTACCATTATTTTAGTTAATAGGGTAGGGACAAGAAAGCATCTATTAGGAAGTATTTCATGAAAAAATACAAAAATTCTGTTATAATATGCAAGGAATATACATAAAAAGAGGAAAGATAATGAAGAGAGATCGTCAAGCTGTTATCAAACAGATGATTTCAAGAGATAAGATTGGGACACAAGAGGAAATTAAGCAACGCCTAGAGGCGGAAGGTATCACGGTTACACAGGCTACCTTGTCACGTGATTTGCGTGAGATTGGCCTGTTGAAGCTTCGTGATGAGGAAGGTAAACTTTACTATAGTTTGTCTGAGCATGTGCTTTCAAGTTTGGATCCTACGGTTAAGGACTATGTCAAATCAGTTTCCCGTGCCCAGTTTATGCTGGTTCTCCATACAGAATTGGGTGAAGCAGATGTTTTGGCTAACCTGATTGATAGTGACGGCAATCCTGAAATTTTAGGAACCGTTGCTGGCGCAGATACCCTATTGGTAATCTGTAAGGACGCAGTGGTTGCTGAAAGATTGGAAAGTGAGTTTCACTGATGAAGACTCCCCATCAGGATTTCCAAAAAGCCAAAGAAGAGTTAATCGACCTCCTCAAACACCATGAGGCGGTTCTTGCTTTTCAAGAGGCTGAGAAAGCTATTGGACAGATCCCTCAGATTAGTTCTCTGGCTGGACAGATGAAGGCCTATCAACAAGAAGCGGTGCTTTTTCAAAAAATTGAGAAACAACGTGCCTATGAGGAGGCAGGTGAGCAGGCAGATTTGATTCAGAATGAGTTGGAAAATTTGCCCATTGTTCAGGATTACCGTCAAAAGATGCAAGATGCCAGTGACTTGATTCAATATGTGACCAAGTCAATCGAAGAAAAGATTAACGAGGAGTTAAGACATGGCTAAGGAAAAAATATCTCCAGGAATGCAGCAGTATTTGGATATCAAGGAAAATTATCCAGATGCTTTTTTGCTGTTTCGGATGGGGGATTTTTACGAATTATTTTACGATGATGCCGTTAAGGCTGCTCAAATTTTGGAAATTAGCCTAACCAGTCGTAATAAGAACGCAGATAATCCCATTCCTATGGCAGGTGTTCCTTATCATTCGGCTCAAGCCTATATTGATGTCTTGGTTGAGATGGGCTACAAAGTAGCCATTGCTGAGCAGATGGAGGACCCTAAACAGGCTGTTGGCGTGGTTAAGCGTGAGGTAGTTCAGGTTATCACGCCAGGGACAGTGGTTGACAGCTCTAAACCTGATAATGCCAACAATTTCTTAGTAGCCATTGACAAGGTTGGAAGTCGATTCGGCCTAGCCTATATGGATGTATCAACGGGTGAATTTTTTGCGACAGAGTTGGATGATTTTAGTTCAGTTTGCAGTGAAATTCAGAATCTTAAGGCACGTGAAGTAGTCGTTGGGTATGATTTACCTGAAGCTGATGAACAAGTTTTGGTGAAGCAACTCAACCTGCTTCTCTCCAAGGAAACAGAGGTTTACAATGATGTCCACTTGATTGACACTAGTTTGACAGATTTGGAAAGCAGTGTGGCTGGTAAACTTCTCCAGTATGTGCACCGTACTCAGATGCGTGAGCTTAGTCATTTACAAAAGGCTCAGCACTATGAGATTAAGGATTACTTGCAGATGTCCTATGCGACCAAGTCAAGTTTGGATTTACTTGAAAATGCTAGAACGGGCAAGAAACACGGATCTCTTTTCTGGCTCTTGGATGAAACCAAGACAGCTATGGGAATGCGTCTCTTGCGAACTTGGATTGATCGTCCTTTAGTGAATCAAGCCACTATCACCGAGCGTCAGAATATTATCCAAGTTTTCTTGGACAATTTCTTTGAGCGTAGTGACTTGACTGAGAGTCTAAAAGGTGTTTACGATATTGAGCGCCTGGCCAGTCGTGTTTCCTTTGGCAAGGCTAATCCAAAAGATTTGATTCAGCTATGTCATACTTTGGCTCAAGTACCGGTGATTAAGGCGATTTTGGAGTCTTTTAATGACGATGCCTTGTCACGTCTTTTACAAGAGTTAGATGCTCTGCCAGAATTAGAGAGTTTGATTCGGTCGGCTATTGATCCTGATGCCCCTGCAACCATTACAGAAGGTGGCATTATCCGTGCTGGTTTTGATGAGACCTTGGACAAGTATCGCAAGGTGATGAGTGAGGGAACCTCATGGATCGCAGATATCGAAGCCAAGGAACGTGAAGCGTCTGGTATTACAACACTAAAGATTGATTATAACCGTAAAGATGGTTATTACTTCCATGTGACCAACTCTAACCTTAGCTTGGTTCCTGACCATTTCTTCCGCAAGGCAACCCTGAAAAATTCAGAGCGCTTTGGAACTGCTGAGTTGGCTAAGATAGAAGGTGAAATGCTTGAGGCGCGTGAAAAATCATCAACGCTGGAATATGATATTTTCATGCGTGTCCGTGAGCAGGTTGAACGCTATATTGACCGTTTGCAATCTTTGGCTAAGGCTATTGCGACAGTCGATGTGCTTCAGAGTCTAGCTGTTGTAGCAGAGACTAATCATTATGTTCGTCCTGTGTTCAATGATGAGCATCGTATTGTTATTGATCAAGGCCGTCATGCAGTGGTTGAGAAGGTTATGGGCGTTCAAGAATACATTCCAAACACCATTACCTTTGACAGTCAGACCAATATTCAGCTCATCACAGGACCAAATATGAGTGGTAAATCCACCTATATGCGTCAGTTAGCCTTGTCAGTAGTTATGGCTCAGATGGGGTCTTACGTGCCAGCAGATAGTATTGACTTGCCAGTTTTTGATGCTATCTATACACGTATTGGTGCTGCAGATGATCTGATTTCAGGTCAGTCGACCTTCATGGTTGAGATGATGGAGGCTAATCAGGCCATTAAGCGGGCGACACCTAATTCCTTGATTATTTTTGATGAGTTGGGACGTGGGACAGCTACCTATGATGGTATGGCCTTAGCTCAGTCTATTATTGAGTTTATTCATGACAAGGTGGGGGCTAAGACCATGTTTGCTACCCATTATCATGAGTTGACAGCCCTGTCAAACAGTTTGACACACCTTGTAAACGTTCATGTGGCGACACTTGAAAAGGACGGTGAAGTGACTTTCCTTCACAAGATTGTCGATGGACCAGCCGACAAATCTTATGGTATTCATGTAGCTAAGATTGCAGGTTTACCAGCAGATTTACTGGAACGTGCTGACACCATCTTGACACAACTAGAGGGCGATACAGTTACCATCCAACCTCAGGAAAAGGTATCGCCTCAAGAGAAATCTGCCACAGAAACGCATGTCAACGAGCAAATCTCTCTCTTTGATGATTTTACTGAAAATCCAGTTCTTCAAGAGTTGCGTGATTTAGATATTTACAACATGACACCTATGCAGGTCATGATGGCTGTAGCAGATTTAAAACAGAAACTATAAAAGAAGCTTGTCAATTGACAGGCTTCTTGTCTTTTATAGGTGTTTCAATTCTTGGTTGAGTTGTTCAATATCCTTTTTCATTTTCCAATAAGAGAAGACCCAAACGAGGAGATAGATAAGGCTGAATTCAATGACTAGCTCCAAGTAGAAAGTTAAACGTAGAGGGAACCATCCGCTGAGGGTAGCTAGTGGAATGAAACCTAGACAGGTCAAGGCGTAGTGAGTGAGGGTTGCACGAAGCAAACTCCATTCAGCTTTACGGAAAATATAACTAGCGATTTCAAAAAGAATACCGATAGCAAACCAAGTGATGAGGCAGTAGGCCAATACTATAGATCCGTGAACCTGATGTGACGTCATCCATTGTCCAATGGCTGAGTGAGGATTTAGAGGCATGTAGCTTGGTGCCCAGATAAGGGACATAATCATAGATACAGCTAATCCAATAAGGATGCCACTTGTGCCTGATTTAAAAAATTGTTTTTTCATTGTAATTTCTCCTTTATTGCTTTGAGGTAACGACGTGATGAGTAGGTAGTTTCCTTGTTTTTAAGGTGAATTTCTACGAGGCCGTTAGGGGTGATGTTGAAGCGTTCAATTTCTTTGAGGTTGACAATCTCTGATTGTGAAATTTTGATAAAGTAAGATGGCAGTTTTTCTAAAACTTGATAGAGACGTAAGCCTAAGGGGTACTCTCCTTGAATAGTTTCAGCTAGAACTTGTCGATTTTCGATGTAAATTCTGGAAATAGCTTTGGGTTCGATAAGATAAGTTTCTCCATCTTTTTTTCCTTTGAGTCGGTGGTTGTCATCCAAACTTTCGACAAACTCGACGACTTGCTGAATCTTTGGCGTCCGACTAGGTGCCTGAATCTGCAACGTCTCTTCTTGAAATACCGAGTCAATATGAACTTTTATTTTCATAACTATCCTTTCTTGTTTGTAATTGAGGAGGCCTCCTCCCTTTCACACCTTTATTAAACACTATTTACTAGCCCACAGCAATAGCACTTGTCTATGTGGTCCTATATGGTGTTTAAGTGGTTGAAAATATTTTAGAAAACCCCTATACTTAATGAAAACGTACTGACGAGGTAATCACATGAAATCTATAATGAAATGGTTAGCAGGAATTTTTCTTGCCTGCAGTCTGATTTTGAGTCTTTTTACACCTTTTGAAAAGGCACTAACACTGAACCTGCTCTTGTTTTATTTCTTTGTTAAGCAGTTTATGGATTCTACAAGCTCGCCTAAAACCTACCAATGGATTTTCCAAATCATCTACCTCTTGATTTTTTCTGGGCTCATTTGCTTCAACCTTCGTCATGGGGATATGATTGTTATAGCCACAGCCTTATCTTGGCTAACAGTTGTGTGTGAGTTATGGTTGTATAGGAAGCATCAGTAACAGTCAGCACCAGTGAATTTATCAACCTTTTAGAAGGGAGAAAAAATAATTATGCCAAAAATCATCGAATTGCCTGAAGTTCTAGCCAACCAGATTGCTGCTGGAGAGGTCGTAGAGCGCCCAGCCAGTGTTGTCAAAGAGTTGGTGGAAAATGCTATTGATGCAGGTAGCACCCAGATTACCATTGAAGTTGAAGAATCAGGCCTCTCAAAAATTCAAATCACAGACAATGGTGAAGGAATGGCTCAATCTGATGTAGCTATGAGTTTGCGCCGTCATGCAACAAGTAAAATCAAAAATCAAGGAGACCTCTTTCGTATTCGAACTCTTGGTTTTCGAGGTGAGGCCCTGCCATCAATAGCTTCTATCAGTCATCTTACCATTGTGACGGCGGCTGATGGAGAAGCCTATGGGACTAAACTGGTTGCCAAGGGTGGGGAAATTGAGAGTCAGGATCCTATTTCAACACCAGTTGGAACAAAGATTACCGTTGAAAACTTATTTTATAACACCCCAGCTCGTCTCAAGTATATGAAGAGTTTACAGGCTGAGTTGGCTCATATTGTTGATGTTGTCAATCGTCTGAGTCTAGCTCATCCCGAAGTTGCCTTCACCTTGCTTAATGACGGTCGTCAGTTGACACAGACCTCAGGTACTGGAGACCTCCGCCAAGCGATTGCCGGGATTTATGGTTTGACAACGGCTAAAAAAATGGTGGAAATTTCAAATTCTGATCTTGATTTTGAAGTTTCTGGCTATGTTAGTCTCCCTGAGTTGACCCGTGCGAATCGTAACTACATCACGATTCTCATTAACGGACGTTATATAAAAAACTTCCTACTTAACCGTGCTATTTTTGATGGTTATGGTTCTAAACTTATGGTAGGGCGCTTCCCTATTGCGGTTATTGATATTCAGATTGATCCTTATTTGGCTGATGTCAATGTTCACCCAACAAAGCAGGAAGTACGTATCTCTAAAGAAAAGGAGCTTATGGCCCTCATCAGCTCTGCCATTGCTCAAAGCCTTAGAGAGCAGGATTTGATTCCGGATGCCCTTGAAAATCTAGCCAAGTCTAGTACTAGAGGTGCAACTAAGCCGGTTCAAACCAGTCTTCCACTCAAACAAACCAATCTTTATTATGATAGCAGTCGTAATGATTTCTTTGTCAAACCAGAGACAGTCCAAGAGGATATCAAACCACTCGTGTCAGAGTCTCCAGTTTCATCGGTAGAAAACAAACCGCAACCTTCTGTTAAACAAGCACAACGTTTAGCAGATGACAGTGATAGTGAACACGAAAAACTTGATTATAAAAACAAGTCGAAAATGAAGCGCATGCTTGAAAATCTGGACAATGAGGAAACCTCAACCTTCCCTGAGTTGGAGTTTTTTGGTCAAATGCATGGAACCTATCTCTTTGCTCAAGGACAAGGTGGACTTTACATCATTGACCAGCATGCTGCCCAAGAACGTGTCAAGTATGAGTACTATCGCGAAAATATTGGTGAGGTTGACAGTAGTTTACAACAGCTTTTGGTTCCCTATCTCTTTGAATTTTCAGGTTCGGATTACATTAGTTTACAAGAAAAAATGCCTCTTCTTAATCAGGTTGGTATCTATTTAGAGCCTTATGGGAATAACACCTTCATTCTTCGTGAACATCCTATCTGGATGAAGGAAGAAGAGATTGAATCTGCAGTCTATGAGATGTG
Organism: Streptococcus sp. CCH5-D3; assembly: GCF_001556435.1. Lineage (NCBI taxonomy): Bacteria > Bacillati > Bacillota > Bacilli > Lactobacillales > Streptococcaceae > Streptococcus > Streptococcus sp. CCH5-D3. Next base: position 5,273 of record NZ_LSIW01000129.1, on the reverse strand, counting down.
CGACATGCTTCTTTTGACGAATGAAGTGTCTGTTAAGACCTACCGTGCTGAGTTAGCCATCATGATGAGTTGTAAACGTTCAATCAAGGCCAATCATGCTCTCGATGATTACTCTGCGCGTGACCTTCTAGTACAGCTTGCACAGTGTAAAAACCCCTACAATTGCCCTCACGGACGTCCTGTACTTGTCAATTTTACAAAGTCTGATATGGAAAAAATGTTCCGTCGAATTCAAGAAAATCATACTAGTCTACGTGACTTAGGGAAGTATTAAAACTTTTTTTCGTCTTACTTTACGAATAGGAACGTTAGATTTATAATAGTGATGAAGACAAGGAATCTTCTAATGTTTTAGCACATCATTGTAGGATAGTTGACTGATTTTTAAGTTAGGAGGTAGAGTGATGAGACACCTAACAACAACTAATAAACACTTTTTACTTGTTGGCTTAACGTTTTTAGCGACTAGCTTGATTTTCTATATTTTGGCTTGGTTAGGTCGACCAAGTTTGGAGAATACCCTAGTAAATGTTTCTAGCATTGCCTTTACTTTAGGCGTTGTAACATATATTCTATTAGGTCTAAAGATGATTACAGATACTTTAAAGACGAGTAGTCATCCTTAAAATAGAGCAAACAGAATCCACTTTCGAGTGGATTTTTTGTTACAATAGTACAGCAGTGCTTGAGGTGACAAAATAAACACTCAAGACAACTATCTTATAAGTATAAAATAACAAAGCAATCCGTTGAAGATACGAACGAGAAAGGAAATCACACGCTATGTATGATTACATCAAGGGAACTCTAGTGAAAATTACCGCCAAGTATATTGTTATAGAAGCAAACGGCTTAGGCTATATTGTTACTGTAGCGAACCCATATAGTTTTTCTGACCAGATGAATCAGACTATCCAAGTCTACCTTCATCAGGTTATTAGGGATGACGCCCACCTTCTTTTTGGTTTCCATACTGAAGATGAAAAAGAGGTCTTCCTTAAGCTTATTTCAGTTTCTGGAATAGGTCCGACGACTGCTCTAGCCATTGTTGCTGTAGATGATAATCAAGGCTTGGTTGCTGCCATTGATAATAGTGACATCAAGTACTTGATGAAGTTTCCAAAGATTGGTAAAAAGACAGCCCAGCAAATGGTTCTAGACTTGGCAGGGAAATTTGCAGAGTTACCAACAGAAACGACCAAGACGATACCAAGTCAACCTGAAGGGAATCATCAGTTGGATGAGGCTATGGAAGCCTTGCTTGCTCTTGGTTATAAAGCTGCAGAACTTAAGAAAATCAAAGCCTTCTTCGAAGGTACTAATGAAACGGCAGAGCAATACATTAAATCAGCTCTTAAGATGTTGATGAAATGAAGTAAGCAATGGTCAATCGTTGTCGTTGGGTTCCAACAAACAATAAATTATATTGTGATTATCATGACAAGGAGTGGGGAAAGCCTATTGGTGACGATCAAAAACTTTTTGAGCTACTTTGCTTAGAAAGTTATCAGTCAGGGCTTTCTTGGTTAACTGTTTTAAATAAACGTCAGGCCTTTAATCGTGTTTTTCATAACTATGATATTGAGCGTGTTGCCCAGTTTAGACTAAGTGAACTTGAAGAAGCGCTTCAAAATCCGGATATTATTCGTCACAAACTTAAGCTAGAAGCAACCGTAAATAATGCCAAACAAGTACTAAAACTCCAAGATGAATTTGGCTCCCTGTCCCATTATTTTTGGCAGTTCTTTGACGGAAAGCTCTTGATAAATAATGTTCCAACATATAGGGACGTCCCATCATCAACTGATTTATCCCAACAGATTGCCAAAAATCTAAAAAAGAGAGGGTTCAAATTTTTAGGACCAACTACTATATATTCATTTTTACAAGCCGCAGGATTTGTGAATGATCATGAAAATAACTGTGACTTCAAATAAATGAGTAGATTTGATTGACAAGACGAGAAAAACATGTTAGTTTATAAACGAACATGTTTTTGAGATTATTTTACGAATAGTAATATAGGTGAACCAATGAAAGCTGAATTGATTGCAGTAGGAACCGAAATCCTAACCGGGCAAATCACCAATACCAATGCCCAATTTTTATCTGAGAAACTAGCTGAATTAGGAATCGATGTGTATTTTCACACAGCAGTAGGAGACAATGAAAACCGCCTACTCTCAGTTCTAGAACAAGCTAGTAAACGTAGTGATTTAGTCATACTTTGTGGAGGACTTGGTCCTACTGAGGATGACTTAACCAAGCAAACACTGGCTAAGTTTTTAGGCAAAGAACTCGTTTTTGATGAAGAGGCAAGTAAAAAATTGGACAGTTTCTTTGCTACTCGTCCTAAACACACACGAACGCCTAATAATGAACGTCAAGCGCAAATTGTTGAGGGGGCTATCCCCTTGCAAAATCCTACAGGTCTTGCAGTTGGAGGTGTCATTACTACTCAAGGGGTGACCTATGTAGTCCTACCTGGGCCACCAAGTGAACTTAAACCTATGGTGAATCAGGAACTTGTTCCAGCACTTACTGGGAATCACGCAAGTCTTTATTCGAGAGTCCTAAGATTCTTTGGCGTTGGAGAAAGTCAATTGGTGACTATTCTGAAGGATTTTATTGTTAACCAAACAGATCCAACCATAGCTCCATACGCTAAAGTGGGAGAAGTAACACTTCGCTTGTCAACAAAGGCTTCTTCACGAGAAGAAGCGGATCAAAAACTAGATGTTTTAGAAAAACAAATTCGTTCTACTAAAACTCTAGATGGCAAATCCTTATCTGATTTTATTTATGGGTATGGAGAGTCTAATAGTTTAGCCTTTGAAGCTTTTCGTTTGCTTAAGAACCATGGCAAGACTATCACTGCAGCTGAAAGCCTAACAGCAGGTTTATTTCAGGCTAGTATTGCTGATTTTTCAGGAGCCTCACAAGTATTTAAAGGCGGCTTTGTTACTTACAGCATTGAAGAAAAATCTAAAATGTTGGATATTCCCTTGTCGCAACTAGAAAAACATGGTGTTGTCAGTCATTTTACTGCAGAAAAAATGGCTGAAGGTGCCCGAGCTAAAACAGATAGCGATTACGGAATTGCACTTACCGGAGTAGCTGGACCAGATTCATTAGAAGGACACCCAGCAGGTACAGTATTTATTGGTATTGCTGATAGGAATCAAGTAAGGTCAATCAAGGTTGTTATAGGTGGAAGAAGTCGTTCTGACGTTAGATATATTAGTACCCTCTATGCCTTTAACCTAGTTCGCCAAGCTTTATTACAAGAGACAACTTGATTTAAGTTTGTCTTTAACTATAGAAAGAAGAGGAAAATAAGTGGCTAAGAAAACAAAGAAAACAGAAGAAATTACAAAGAAATTTGGAGATGAGCGTCGTAAAGCACTTGATGATGCTTTGAAGAATATTGAAAAAGATTTTGGTAAGGGTGCGGTTATGCGTCTTGGTGAGCGTGCAGAGCAGAAGGTTCAGGTTATGAGCTCAGGCTCGCTAGCTTTGGATATTGCTCTTGGTGCAGGTGGTTATCCTAAAGGTCGTATTATCGAAATTTACGGACCAGAATCATCAGGTAAAACAACTGTAGCCCTCCATGCTGTTGCTCAGACACAAAAAGAAGGTGGAATTGCTGCCTTTATCGATGCAGAACATGCCCTTGACCCTGCTTATGCGGCAGCCCTAGGTGTTAATATCGATGAGCTTCTTTTATCACAACCTGATTCAGGTGAACAAGGTCTCGAAATTGCTGGTAAGCTGATTGACTCTGGTGCAGTTGATTTGGTTGTTGTTGACTCAGTTGCAGCCTTGGTACCTCGTGCAGAAATTGATGGAGATATTGGTGACAGTCATGTTGGGCTTCAAGCGCGTATGATGAGTCAAGCCATGCGTAAGCTATCTGCATCTATTAATAAAACAAAAACAATTGCTATCTTTATTAACCAATTGCGTGAAAAAGTTGGTATTATGTTTGGTAATCCAGAAACGACCCCTGGTGGACGTGCTCTGAAATTCTATGCATCAGTACGTCTTGATGTACGTGGAAATACGCAAATCAAAGGGACTGGTGATAAAAAAGATCAAAATGTTGGTAAGGAAACTAAAATCAAGGTTGTCAAAAACAAGGTTGCCCCACCATTTAAAGAAGCCTTTGTCGAAATTATGTATGGTGAAGGGATTTCACAAACAGGTGAGCTTGTAAAAATCGCTAGTGATTTAGGAATTATTCAAAAAGCCGGAGCATGGTTCTCATATAATGGAGAGAAGATTGGTCAAGGATCTGAAAATGCTAAAAAATATTTGGCAGATCATCCAGATATTTTTGAAGAAATTGATCATAAAGTACGTGTACACTATGGTTTGATTGAACCAGATGAAGAGGATAGTGTTGAAGAAGCACAAGTTGAAGAAACGTCTGATGAACTTGTTTTGGACCTTGATTCAACCATTGAAATTGAAGAATAAGTGTAAAAGAGCCGAAGAGCTCTTTTTCTCTTTGATTTAATCTAAGCAAAAAAAATCTATGATAATTGAAAAAGTCCCCTTAGATTCAAAATAGGTCGCTAGACCGATTTCTTAAACTAAGGACAATGATAAGATAATAGTATCATGTGACAGAAAGAGAGAATTAACATGATTAAGATTTATACAATCTCAAGTTGTACAAGTTGTAAAAAAGCAAAAACATGGTTGAACAACCATCAACTTCCTTATAAAGAACAAAACCTTGGTAAAGAACCACTTACAAAAGAAGAAATCTTAAACATCCTATCAAAAACAGAGAATGGTGTTGAGAGCATTGTTTCATCAAAAAATCGCTATGCTAAAGCTCTAAATTGTGATATCGACGAGCTCAGTGTTAGTGAAGTGATTGATTTGATTCAAGAAAACCCAAGAATCTTGAAAAGTCCAATCTTAATTGATGATAAGAGATTGCAAGTGGGTTATAAAGAAGACGACATCCGTGCGTTCTTACCGCGCTCAATACGAAATGTCGAAAATTCACAAGCTCGCATGCGAGCAGCTCTATAAAAAATGAAAAAAGGAGATACTAGAGATCTTCTTTTTGTTTTCACTTATTGCATAGAAAATAAGTATTGACATTGGCTCACAAACTTGATAGACTAATAAAGTCTCAAGGAAATTGTTCAGTAACTGGAAAAGATTGAAAAAAACTTTAAAAAAGTTATTGACAAGACAAGTGAGAGATGATATTATAAATAAGCTGTTTCGGAAGGGGCGGCGAACACGAGAAGTAA
>NZ_LSIW01000128.1:0-296 GCF_001556435.1 Streptococcus sp. CCH5-D3 | reverse complement strand
AAATGATGTAAAGTAGATAAAGAAAAAGGTCTCAATAAAAAGACTATCATTACGTATAAAATTCAAGAAGTAAGACAAGAAAACTAAGTCATATCATCCAAGGATATCAATTGTTTTGAGATTTTCTAGTCTTCTCCCCCGAATTTAAAAATACACTATTTAATAAATAAAAAAACTGCAGGAGAAAAAACGCTTTGCTAATAAAAGTGTTTTTGAATCCAGCAGTATTGCTAATTTACATATATTTCATAAAAACTTCTCCCCATTTTAAAGAGCGTCCCCTTTACTTACGCTCT
>NZ_LSIW01000127.1:0-3705 GCF_001556435.1 Streptococcus sp. CCH5-D3 | reverse complement strand
TTCTTATCGCGACTGTAGGCGACATTGCGGATAAAGAATTTAACAACCGTGTAACTCCTCCAGACGAACCTAAGTTCCAACCAGAGAAATACGTTCTTAGCGATGGTAACGGTAAGTTCGATATCACTGGTACTAAACTTCTTGATGACGATAAAGAGTTGGCTGACAAGTACGCAGATACAAATGCGAACCCATATGCGGATAAAGCTGATAACAACGAAGCAGAAAACATCAATACTAAAGCTGTTAAACGTGGCGACACTATTAACTACCAAGTATGGCTTGATACAAATCAATTTGATGCAAACAATAAGGATAACATCCAAACTGTTGGTATCACTGATGATTATGATGAAGCTAAATTGGAAGTTAAGCAATCAGATATCAAGGCTTACGATGGTAAGACTGGTGCTGATGTTACTGACAAGTTCGACATCTCTATCGCTAACGGCGTGATTACTGCTAACCTTAAAGCTGGCTTCACTAAGTCACTTGGCGATGCAGAAAACACTCAAATTATCGATACTACTAAGTTCGAATTTGGACGTTACTACAAGTTTGTCATCCCAGCTAAGGTTACTGACGGTGCTTACGATGGTGCTGAAATTGAAAATACAGCAGCTCAAGTTGTAAACTACTACAACCCAACTACTAAGACTGTTGAAAAACCAAACAAACCAACTGAAAAACGTGTTAACAACGTTCCAACTGCTATCGAGTTGATCTTCGGTAAGACACTTAACGGACGTAAGTTGCAAGATAAAGAATTTACTTTCGAATTGAAAGATGAAAAAGGTAATGTTCTTGAAACAGTTAAGAATGATGCCGAAGGTAAAGTTAAGTTCTCTACTATCAACTATGCTAAAGCAGATCTTGGTAAGACATTCAACTACACAGTAGAAGAAGTTAAAGGAACTGATACAACTGTTACTTACGATAACATGAAAGTCAATGTTACTGTTCAAGTTATCCAACCTTCAGTAGGAGATCAATTGTCAACAGTTATCTCTTACGCTACAGTAGGTGGAGATGCTTATGGTGGTGACGATCGTGTCTTCGATAACAACGTAACTCCTAACTTCAAACCAGAGAAATACGTTGTTTCAGAACCAAGCTTCGACATCATTGGTAACAAACTTGCTGATGACGACGATTCAGCTGATAAAGTTGAAATCCAAAACTTGAATGGTAAGACCCTCAAACGTGGTCAAAAGATCTACTATCAAGTATGGCTTGATACTCGTGACTTCACTGCAGAAAGCAACCTTCAAACAGTTGGTATCACAGACAACTACGAAGAAGCTAAGCTCGATATCGACGCTTCTGAAATCAAGGTTTACGATGGTATCACTGGTAAGGATGTTACAGACAAGTTCGATATTAAAGTTGAAAATGGTGTTCTCTACGGTACATCTAAAGCAAGCTTGACTAAAGCTATTAGTGCAACAGATGCTACTCCAGTCATCGATACAACTAAATTCGAGTTTGGTCGTTACTATAAATTTGATATCCCAGCTGTTGTTAAAGACATTGATGCTAACGACGGTGTAGATATTGAAAATACAGCTAACCAAACAATTCACCAATACAACCCATTCAATAAGAAAGTTACAACTCCTGAAAAACCAACTCAAACACGTGAAAACAACGTTCCAGTTCCACTCGAGTTCAACTTCACTAAACGACTTGAAGGCCGTGAGTTGACTGCAGGTGAGTTTAGCTTCGTATTGAAAGACAAAGACAACAAGGTTCTTCAAACAGTAACCAACGATAAAGATGGTCACATCAAGTTTGAAAAACTCTTGTTCAACAAAGCTGATCTTGGTAAGACATTCACTTACACAGTTGAAGAAGTAGCTGGTAAAGATACTTCAATCACTTATGATGCTATGAAAGCAACTGTAACAGTAGAAGTTACTAAGGAAGGCAAAGTTCTCACAACTGTCGTTAACCACGCTTCAACAGGCGGATTCGCTTCAAGCGCTAACGATAAAGAGTTCAACAACAAAGTTCGCCCACCAGAAACACCTAAGTTCCAACCAGAAAAATATGTTGTTTCTGAAGCAAAATTCGATATCACAGGTACTAAGCTCGTTGATGATGATAAAGAATTGGCTAACAAGGTTGCAGATACAAATGCTAATCCTTACGCTGATGATGCATCAAACAACGAATTGGAAAACATGAATACTAAGTCTGTTAAACGTGGTGATAAACTTGTTTACCAAGTATGGCTCGATACAACTAAATTCGACGCCAACAACAAGGATTACATCCAAACAGTTGGTATCTCTGATGACTACGACGAAACTAAGTTGGAACTTGACGCTACTAAGATTAAAGCTTACGATTCAGTAACAGGTGAAGATGTTACCGCTAAATTCGACATCACAGTTGAAAACGGTGTAATCACAGCTAACCTTAAAGATGGCTTCACTAAGTCACTTGGTGATGCTGCAAACACTCAAATTATCGACACAACTAAGTTTGCCTTTGGTCGTTACTATAAATTTGATATCCCAACCACTGTTAAAGACACTGTTCCTGGTGGTGTAGATATTGAAAATACAGCTGGACAAGTTGTTCACTACTACAACCCAACAACTAAGAAGGTTGAAACACCTAAGGTACCAACTGAAAAACGTGTTAACAGTGTTCCAGTTGAAGTCGGATTCAACTTCACTAAACGTTTGGAAGGTCGTGAGCTTAAAGCTAACGAATTCACATTCGAGTTGAAGGATGCAGCAGGTAAAGTTGTTGAAACTGTTAAGAATGATGCAGCTGGTAACGTTAAATTCTCTAAACTTGAATTCAAGAAAGGCCAAGAAGGCGTTCACAAGTACACAGTAGAAGAAGTCAAAGGAACTGATGCAACTGTTACATACGATACAATGAAAGCGAATGTAACAATCACTGTTTCTCATGATGGTACTGCTAAAGCTCTTGTAGCAACTGTTGGTGAAATTGCTGATAAAGAATTCAACAATGCTGTTCGTCCACCAGAAAAACCTAAGTTCCAACCAGAAAAATATGTTGTTTCTGAAGCGAAATTCGACGTAACAGGTACTAAACTTGTTGATGATGATAAAGAATTGGCTAATAAGGTTGCAGATACAAATACCAACCCTTACGCTGATGATGCATCAAACAACGAATTGGAAAACTTGAATACTAAGTCAGTTAAACCTGGTCAAAAACTTTACTACCAAGTATGGCTTGATACAACTCAATTTGACGCTAACAACAAGGATCATATCCAAACTGTTGGTATCACTGATGACTACGATGAAACTAAGTTGGATGTCGATGCATCAGCAATCAAGGCTTACGATTCAGTATCAGGTGCGGATGTAACATCTAAGTTCGACATTAAGGTTGAAAATGGTGTTGTTACAGCTAACCTTAAAGATGGCTTCACTAAGTCACTTGGCGATGCTGAAAACACTCAAGTTATCGACACTACTAAGTTCGAGTTTGGTCGCTACTATAAATTTGATATTCCTGCAACGGTGAAAGCAGACGTCGCTGGCGGTGTGGATATCGAAAATACAGCAGCCCAAGTTGTTAACTACTACAACCCAACAACTAAGAAAGTTGAAAAACCAAACGTACCAACTGAAAAACGTGTTAACAGTGTTCCAATTTCAGTAGAATTCAACTTCACTAAACGTTTGGAAGGCCGTGAGCTTAAAGCTAACGAATTCA
>NZ_LSIW01000126.1:0-209 GCF_001556435.1 Streptococcus sp. CCH5-D3 | reverse complement strand
AACAGCTGCCTCGCCTTCATGACCTGATTCTTGCGTACCTTTAGCGCTAATTGGTCCAGTGTACTCTGGATTAGCTGGTTGAACCAAAGCTTCACCCTCATGACCAACTTCTTGGGTACCATTGGCACTGATTGGACCAGTATATTCTGGATTTGCAGGTTGAACAGCTGCCTCGCCTTCATGACCTGATTCTTGCGTACCTTTAGCGC
>NZ_LSIW01000125.1:0-5320 GCF_001556435.1 Streptococcus sp. CCH5-D3 | reverse complement strand
TTTTGGAGTGAGTGGAAGTGATAGTTAGGAATTCTCAAATTCTATTTCCATTTACCCTGTGGGTACGTGTTTGTTTCCATTGACAAGGAGTTTGTGGGAATAGAAATGTACCCACCTTGTTTGAATCAAGTGAAGTGTAGTTGAAGGAAATCTGTTGAAAGCAATACTTCATTTTACCGAATAAGTAATAATTTAGGCAACTTCAAATCGATTAAAAAAAACTATTTTAAAGGTTAAGAGTAGACAAAAATTGTCCACTCTTTTTTGCAAACTCAATTTATCAATAAATGAAATGAGGGAATGTAAAATGAAATATTTTGAGGTTGAGTTAGAAAATCCTGATGAATTTTTAAAACTACAAACAGAAGATTTTGTGAAAGCTAATCGCTTGCTACTAAGGAAGATAATCCAGAGCGTTACAGTCTATGAAGAAAACTTCGTCATATCCTTTAAATCTGGCATCGAATTGGAAGTATGAGTCTCATTCCATAACTTTTATATTGAACATATCATCTTGTTGTGTTATACTATAAATTGATATAAACAAAGATGTAGGAGGAACCGAAACTATGACAGCCTCAATGCGTTTAAGATAAGCTGGCAATAAAAAAAGCAGAATCTATACCCGATGATAGGCTTTTTTGTTGTGCTTATTTATACGATATTGAGCATTCATTAGTTACGGTGAGGATATTGGTTATTTAACTATACCTTTATTTAACTATGTCTTTAATATGAATGTTTCCAAATTGTATGTATGCAGACCAAAAGCCACATTGTGGGGTTTGGCCTGCATTTTTTATTGCCTAGAATGCTATTCAAAATAGAAATTCAAGCAAAATAATATGCAGGAGATAATATAAATGGAAAAATACAACAATTGGAAACGAAAATTTTATGCAATATGGGCAGGGCAAGCAGTATCATTAATCACTAGTGCCATCCTGCAAATGGCGATTATTTTTTACCTTACAGAAAAAACAGGATCTGCGATGGTCTTGTCTATGGCTTCATTAGTAGGTTTTTTACCCTATGCGATTTTGGGACCTGCCATTGGTGTGCTAGTGGATCGTCATGATAGGAAGAAGATAATGATTGGTGCCGATTTAATTATCGCAGCAGCTGGTGCAGTGCTTGCTATTGTTGCATTCTGTATGGAGCTACCTGTCTGGATGATTATGATAGTATTGTTTATCCGTAGCATTGGAACAGCTTTTCATACCCCAGCACTCAATGCGGTTACACCACTTTTAGTACCAGAAGAACAGCTAACGAAATGCGCAGGCTATAGTCAGTCTTTGCAGTCTATAAGCTATATTGTTAGTCCGGCAGTTGCAGCACTCTTATACTCCGTTTGGGATTTAAATGCTATTATTGCCATCGACGTATTGGGTGCTGTGATTGCATCTATTACGGTAGCAATTGTACGTATACCTAAGCTGGGTAATCAAGTGCAAAGTTTAGAACCAAATTTCATAAGGGAGATGAAAGAAGGAGTTGTGGTTCTGAGACAAAACAAAGGATTGTTTGCCTTATTACTCTTAGGAACACTATATACTTTTGTTTATATGCCAATCAATGCACTATTTCCTTTAATAAGCATGGAACACTTTAATGGAACACCTGTGCATATTTCTATTACGGAAATTTCCTTTGCATTTGGGATGCTAGCAGGAGGCTTATTATTAGGAAGATTAGGGGGCTTCGAAAAGCATGTATTACTAATAACAAGTTCATTTTTTATAATGGGGACCAGTTTAGCCGTTTCGGGAATACTTCCTCCAAATGGATTTGTAATATTCGTAGTTTGCTGTGCAATAATGGGGCTTTCGGTGCCATTTTATAGCGGTGTGCAAACAGCTCTTTTTCAGGAGAAAATTAAGCCTGAATATTTAGGACGTGTATTTTCTTTGATCGGAAGTATCATGTCACTTGCTATGCCAATTGGGTTAATTCTTTCTGGATTCTTTGCTGATAAAATCGGTGTAAATCATTGGTTTTTACTATCAGGTATTTTAATTATTGGCATTGCTATAGTTTGCCAAATGATAACTGAGGTTAGAAAATTAGATTTAAAATAAACAATATTGGAGGAATATTTATGTATCTTATTTTCATGTAACTCTTCCTGCTAAAATCGCAGGGTTTTCCCTGCATACAAGCAAATGAAAGCATGCGATTATAGACAGGAGGAAATGTTATGGAATTAATATTAAAAGCAAAAGACATTCGTGTGGAATTCAAAGGACGCGATGTTTTAGATATAAATGAATTAGAAGTATATGATTATGACCGTATTGGTTTAGTAGGAGCAAATGGTGCTGGAAAAAGCACTTTACTCAGGGTACTTTTAGGAGAATTAACTCCCCCAGGATGTAAAATGAATCGTCTGGGTGAACTTGCCTATATTCCCCAGTTGGACGAAGTAACTCTGCAGGAGGAAAAAGATTTTGCACTTGTAGGCAAGCTAGGTGTTGAGCAATTAAATATACAGACTATGAGCGGTGGTGAAGAAACAAGGCTTAAAATAGCACAGGCCTTATCGGCACAGGTTCATGGTATTTTAGCGGATGAACCTACGAGCCATTTAGACCGTGAAGGAATTGATTTTCTAATAGGACAGCTAAAATATTTTACAGGTGCACTGTTAGTTATTAGCCATGACCGCTATTTTCTTGATGAAATAGTAGATAAAATATGGGAACTGAAAGATGGCAAAATCACTGAGTATTGGGGAAACTATTCTGATTATCTTCGTCAGAAAGAGGAAGAACGTAAGAGCCAAGCTGCAGAATACGAACAATTTATTGCGGAACGTGCCCGATTGGAAAGGGCTGCGGAGGAAAAGCGAAAACAGGCTCGTAAAATAGAACAGAAGGCAAAAGGTTCTTCAAAGAAAAAAAGTACTGAAGACGGAGGGCGTTTAGCTCATCAAAAATCAATAGGAAGTAAGGAAAAAAAGATGTATAATGCTGCTAAAACCCTAGAGCACAGGATTGCGGCCTTAGGAAAAGTAGAAGCTCCGGAAGGCATTCGCAGAATTCGTTTCAGGCAAAGTAAAGCATTGGAGCTCCATAATCCATACCCTATAGTCGGTGCAGAAATTAATAAAGTATTTGGGGATAAGGCTCTGTTTGAAAATGCATCTTTTCAAATTCCGTTAGGAGCAAAAGTGGCGTTAACTGGTGGTAATGGAATCGGAAAAACAACTTTAATCCAAATGATCTTAAACCATGAAGAAGGAATTTCTATTTCGCCTAAGGCAAAAATAGGTTACTTTGCACAGAATGGTTACAAGTACAACAGTAATCAGAATGTTATGGAGTTTATGCAGAAGGATTGTGACTACAATATATCAGAAATTCGTTCAGTGCTAGCATCTATGGGGTTCAAACAGAACGATATTGGAAAAAGTTTATCTGTTTTAAGCGGTGGAGAAATTATAAAATTGTTGCTTGCTAAAATGCTCATGGGTAGATATAACATCCTAATAATGGATGAACCCAGTAACTTCCTTGACATACCAAGTTTAGAGGCTTTGGAAATACTAATGAAGGAGTACACCGGAACTATCGTGTTTATCACCCACGATAAACGATTACTCGAAAATGTAGCAGATGTAGTTTATGAAATTAGAGATAAGAAAATAAATCTGAAACATTAAATTTAAGGTAGTCGCTGGTCAGTATAGTCTGTTCTGGTTGGCGACTCCATTGTTAAAGAGTATAAAGACTTTAGATTTTATGAATATTAAAAATAGGAACAGTCAATTGAACTGCTCCTATTTTTCTGCTAAATATATTGTAGTTTTCTTATATGTATAATGATAGATTAGCGGATTCTCATCTACGGTACTTACTTCAAATATGAAGAAGTGATCGCGGTTATCTCTGGACTTTTCCTTATTGAGGACAAAGTAATTCTTACGTGAAGTCGCCATTGTTTTTAGGATATCATCAGTTAGGAAGGTCAATGGAATATTCATGTTAGAGTAGCGGTAGAAGTCACGTTCAAAATCTTGGTAGCTCTCGCTATAATAGTCCATTTGTAGGTGATTACGCTGAAACTCAAGCTGATTCATAGAGCACCTCCTCGACAAGTTCAATACTAATAATGTCTTTTAATTTCAAATTGATGTGACCTGTTGTAGTTTTTATCAAAATGAAATCTTTGGTCAGACTTGGTATTGTTCCAGTGTAGGAAACACGCTTGTTTTTTTCAATCACTTGAATGCGTGTGCGTAGCTGCCCGGCGTATACTTGACTGAGGAGTAATAATTTCTTCTCTAGTGATAAGTCAGACATGTACGTTACTTTGTTTGTATCATCAGAGAGTGCTGATGCATGTTCAGATAGGAAAAAGCCCATCCATTTTTGCATCTTTGTATCCTGGTACTCTCTTGCTGATTGAAATGGTAAATATGAACGGTCAATCATATCAAATCCTTTCTATGCAGAGGCAAGGGTATTTTTATCAAATTGAATCGTAAAACCTTGAATTCCCCCACCTGTGTAACATTCTTTAAAGCGATTGATTACCTCAGTATAGATTATCACAGATGAGCTTGTTGGCTTAATGCTAAATGTAAATTCCAATGGTAATCGGTTTTCAGATTTAGCATGTACTAGTCGTATCGATATTTCAGTTGTTTTGAGTTTTCTCTGACGAAGTTTTGAAGTTGCTGTTTCAACGATTCCATGTAAAAATCTTTCAAGCATTTCAATATCATTACATCCTTTGCTACGGATTTCTGAAAATTGTACTGTATTTTTTTCTTGTTTCATTTTAATCCCTCCAATCCACCCGCGGAATGACCACCGATAAGTTTACTGCGTTCAATATTTCTGGAACCTTCAGTTAGGACGGTTCCTTTTTGTATGGCTAAAAAACCAAACTGTTCTCTGACAACATCAATAGCTGTCTGAAGTCTATTATCTTTTTCAATTTGTTCTACATCATCAAAGAGTGATAGTAGAGTATAGCTTTCATCTACGAAGCCACTATAAGATACACCAATTTGTCTCACTGCACCAGAGGTGTATTTTTCGGAATAATACAAGTACATGACTCACCATTGTTTTGGGGAGATTTGCGGGTTCAATTTTATTCTGAGCATTTATAGATTTTTTCATCTCAGTCCTAGAATAGCCAATATGAATAGAAACGACAGTAGTCAATACTAGGGCTACTGTTCCGTTCCACAGTATCATTTAAAAATCATTTTCACACCCTTTCGTCTATTAGTATAGAAGAAAGCTCTCAGCACACGTGGAGTGTGTAGCTTTGCTCGTAAAAGCCTAGAACCTTTGAACGAAAGGGA
>NZ_LSIW01000124.1:0-7804 GCF_001556435.1 Streptococcus sp. CCH5-D3 | reverse complement strand
ACGTAATGATAGTCTTTTTATTGAGACCTTTTTCTTTATCTACTTTACATCATTTCGAAATATGACCAATAAGCCAGGGCATTCCCTTTAATGCTTTTGGAGGAAGAGTATCTCATCTTCCTTATTATTGGGGATAATAAAGTGATAATGTAGAGTGTTATTTGTCAATATTATATTGATTTCGTATAGGTCATAGGGGGGATCTTATGGGAAAATTAAATATTATGGTTGTCTTTGGGACAAGACCAGAGGCAATTAAGATGGCGCCATTAATTCTTGAGTTGAAAAAACATCAAGAAACCATTAATACTATTACAGTAGTCACAGCTCAACACCGTCAAATGCTTGACCAAGTTTTGGAGACTTTTGAGATAGTTCCTGATTATGATTTGGATATCATGGGAAAAAACCAATCACTTCAGGAAATTACTTCTAAAATTTTGGCTAATTTTGATCCAGTTGTTAAGAAGGAACAACCTGATTTGGTTTTGGTTCATGGTGATACAACAACAACATTTGCTGCTGGCTTGGTTGCATTTTACAATAAAGTAAGTATCGGTCACGTTGAGGCTGGGCTTAGAACTTATGATAAATATTCACCATATCCAGAGGAAATGAATCGTCAGATGACTGACAGCCTTTCTGATTTGTATTTTGCACCTACTCAAGAAAGTAAAGCAAACTTATTGTCGGAAAATCATAAAAAAGAGGCAATTTATGTCACTGGTAACACAGCGATTGATGCCTTAAAACTTACAGTTAAAGATAATTATTATCATGAAGTTCTCGATAAAATCGATGAGAATAAAAAAATTATCTTAGTAACAATGCACCGAAGAGAGAATCAAGGTGAGCCAATGCGTCGAGTATTTAAAACTCTTCGTCATATGGTAGATGAGCATTCTGAAATTGAAGTGGTTTACCCTGTTCATTTGAGCCCTTCTGTACAAGCTGTAGCAAAAGAAATTTTAGGTGATCATGATAGAATTCATCTTATCGCACCTTTAGATGTCTTTGATTTTCATAATTTAGCTTCTAGAAGTTACTTTATTATGTCGGATTCTGGTGGTGTTCAAGAAGAAGCTCCATCACTTGGAAAACCTGTTTTAGTATTACGAGATACAACAGAGCGTCCAGAAGGTGTTAAAGCAGGAACATTGAAACTTGTCGGAACTGATCCAGACAAGGTGAAAGAAGCAATGACTTCACTTTTAACTGAAGAAGCTCTTTATAAAGAAATGTCTGAAGCTCCTAATCCTTATGGTGATGGTAAAGCATCTGAGAGAATTGTTCAAGCGATTAAAGTGTACTTTAATTTGGAAGATTCTGTATCAGAGTTTCACGAAGGAGGAAATTGAGTGTGAAAAGAGATAAAAAAATCTGGTATTGGATTTTATGTTTGATTTTCTTTGAAGCATTACTATTTCTCTACTGTAATCAAGTCAATCCTAATTTATTCATGTTTGAAGCTTTCTTTCTGATTTTAGGTATTGCTGCAGTATGTTTCTTAACAGAGATTCTGATTACTTGGCTAATCATTTTAAGTTTTGCTTTAAGTATCTTTGTATTGGTTAGTGGTGTTGTCTATCTTCCACTGAATGATACATTAGTTCTTATATTCAGTTTTCCTTTGTTAATGGGGATACTTTCAAAGATTAAGTATTACTTCTATAAATTTATTTCATCTGTTCAGATTGAAGAAGTCAAGGCTAGTAACGCTTATCGTGATTTATTAGAGGATAAAAAACCTGTTCAAGCACTTTTGATACATTGGTCTCATGAAGAACAATTCTTTGAATTGAGTCCTCGTGAATATAACCATTTGCTTACTAGTATCTATCATCAGATTTCAGATAAGCTGGATCGCTTTGAGCAAGTCTTTTATGTTTCTGAGGGGAGCTACTTAATCCTCTCAAAAAATGAATCTAGAAACTTAGAAAAGATTTATAAAACTAGTCTTGAAGAACATCTAAAAGAAATGACATTCACTAGGGGAAGTAGTTATCAAGGTATTCAATTTCAATCAGGTTTTCTTGTCATTGATAAAAAGAATTCCAAAAAATTTGATAACTATAGTGAATTAATGAGTAATTTAAACCGTCAGTTAGAAACGGATATTATTGTTGAGTATTAGGGGGAAGTTATGACTATCACAAACTTGTTTTTTGTATTTGCTTTATGTATTAGCCTTATTTTTGCGATTGCTTTCATTGTTTTGTTTACTGTTTATACAGTAATATATGAACGTGTTTCTCATAATTTCAAGGCGGTGAAACATGGTTAGTCAGTTTTTAATGATTTTCACCCTAATATCCATCTGGATTTCCTTAATTTGGGGTGTTGTTATTCTGGTATCAGCTGTTCATTTTTGGTTGAAACATAGTGATTTTAAGGTTGATAAGGAGGAACTTCCTTATTATCCTAAGGTTACGATTGTAGTTCCAGCCCATAATGAAGATGTTGTTATCTCTCAAACGGCTAAAGCTATCTTGAATATGAATTATCCTCATGACAAGGTAGAGCTACTTTTGTTTGCGGATAACTGTTCAGATAATACTTACCAAGAGTGTTTAGCTGTTCAAGCCTTGCCAGAGTATGCTGGACGTAATATTACCATTATTAATCGTAAAGGTACTGGTGGTAAAGCAGGTGTTCTGAACGATGCCCTTAAAATGGCTGATGGAGAATATATCTGTATTTATGATGCGGATGCCATGCCTGAAACTAATGCACTTTACTTCTTAGTTAAAGAAGTGATGAAGGATCCAGAACGAAGAGTGGCGTCCTTTGGCCGTAATAAAACAAGAAATGCAAAACAAAATTTCTTAACACGTTGTATCAATCAAGAGATTGTTGTCACGCAACGTGTTCACCACGTTGGAATGTGGCATTTATTTAAAATTGGTCGTATTCCAGGAACGAACTTCATTATTCAAACTGAATTCGTTAAAAGTATTGGTGGTTGGCGAAATGGTGCCTTGACCGAAGATACCGATATTTCCTTCAAGATTATGCAAAGTGGTAAATTAATTGCCCTGGCATATAATTCTGAAGCCTTCCAACAAGAACCTGAAACGCTTAAAAGTTATTATATGCAACGTAAGCGTTGGGCAAAAGGTAATTACGAAGTTGTTATCTCGAATTTTAAACATTTGTTCGGTAAAGGAAATTGGCGTGTAAAACTAGAAGTAGCGAATTACTCTTGTATTTTCTTCTGGTTTAATGGTGCAATTGTCTTATCTGATTTAATCTTCTTTGCTAATGTCTTAGCCATTGTTTTACATATCTTTTTCCCAACCGTGCAGATTCCGTTTGCCTTTGATGCAAGTAATATTTACATTGCTCAATTAATGTTGTTTAACTGGCTCTTGATGATTGGATTATATTTATTGCAAATCAATGTTGCCCTAGCTTCACAATTTGGACAAGCAACCAGCAAACAAATTTGGTTAGCGATTCTCTCTTATTTTAGTTACGCACAGTTATTCATTATTGTTTCTTTAGATTCGTTGTGGTCTATTATCATGGATAAAATTCTTCATCGTGAAGGAACAACATGGGTTAAAACTAAGCGTTTTGCAGAATAGGAGTATGTATGAAAACAAAATATTTTAAATATTTATGGTTTGTAGTTATCCTTGGCTTATTTGTTTTTTCAATGTTTACCATAAGAATGAAAACGAAAACTGATATTCAAGATAGAATTTATCAAAAATGGGAAAAACACTTCGTAGTCAAAAAAGGCAACGAAGCATATGTCAAAACTACTAATGACAAAGACAAAGATGTTGTTCTTTCCGAGTCACAAAGTTACGGAATGCTAATCACCGTGCGAGCAGCTAAGAAAGGTTTAGCTAATCAAAAAGATTTTGAAAGACTCTACAAGTATTATTTGTCACATCGTATTGAAGGCAATCAATTGATGTCTTGGGAACAAATTGTTCAAAAAAGTGCTAAAAATGTTGATGATCACAATGCAACTGACGGGGACCTTTATATTGCCTATGCCTTGATTGAAGCCTCAAAACAATGGCCAAGCCATAAAGATGAGTATCAAACACAGGCCAAGGCCCTCTTGCAGGATATTCTCAAGTATAACTATAATGAAAATATTGGAATTTTGACTGTTGGGAACTGGGCGAACAAAGATTCCAAATATTATAATCTTATGAGAACTTCAGATACTGTACCTAAGCAGTTCCAAGCTTTTTATGAAGTTACAAAAGATAAAAAATGGTTGGATATTAATAACAAGATGTTAAGTAGTCTTGAAACGATTAGTTCTAAAACTAAGACTGGATTAATTCCAGACTTTATCTGGGTGGATGAATCAGGGGCTCGTGTGGTTAAGCCTTACACCATCTCAAATCAGTTTGATTCAACGTATTCTTATAATGCTTGTCGTCTTCCATACAATCTTACTCAGAGTAACGATGAAAAGAGTCAGAAAGTCCTTAATAAGATGTTGGATTTCTTTATGACTCAGAAAAATGTCTTTTCAAATTACAATTTGTCTGGTAAGTTTTTAGACGACCACCAAGCTGCAAGTTTTAAAGCACCAATTGCTTTTGCGGCTGAGAAGGATCAAAAGTACTTGAAATTAGTTCAGCAGAATAAGATTGTCTTTATGCAGGATCTTCCTGTTAAGAATTATTATGATTCTGCGATTATTACTTTAGTGGCCATGGAATTCTTCTAAGTAATAGTTAACTAATGACTCAAAATCTTCCCTAAACCTGTTATTTGGAAACAGTAGCATTAGGGAAGATTTTTTTTATGACTAATGATTGAAAATAAATTAAATTTCAATCTCGAATGAACACGGGAAATCTCATTTTGAAAGGTTCTTAAGTTGGTTAACAATGGCTCTTAATGGTGGAAACTAATAAAGAAATCAAATGTAAAAAGTCGTATTTTTAATGATTCTTCTTATGTTTTATGTAAGTCTTCTATGATATAATAGTTTGATGACTATTTTAAATGATATGGTTCCTCTAGCGAGCCACTTGGTTTTTATTGGTTTAACTTATCAGATGGTGAATACGCTTTTTGATTGGGAAAAAATAACCAAGAATGTTATTGTTAACACTGGGAAATTGAGATTATTCTTGCTTTTTATTAGTATTGCCATTGGTTTTCTAGTAAGTTCATTCTTTATATATGTTTTAACGCTATGTCAATCGTTAGCAAGCTCAATATCTTAAATTAGTGAATTTAAAAGACTTTTGATATAATATAAAAAGATGAAATTGACCCTTGAAAGGAATCCTTATGGATAAAATTATTGTACAGGGTGGCAACACTCGATTAAGTGGTGAGGTTGTCATTGAAGGTGCTAAAAACGCTGTCCTACCCTTGTTGGCAGCGACTATCTTGGCCTCGGAAGGTCAAACAACCTTAACTAATGTTCCAATCTTGTCAGATGTTTACACGATGAATAATGTTGTTCGTGGTTTAGATATTGCTGTAGACTTTGACGAGGAAAACAATACTGTTGTCGTTGATGCTAGTGGAGAAATTCTTGATCAGGCGCCATATGAGTATGTGAGCAAGATGCGTGCGTCTATCGTAGTACTTGGACCAATTCTTGCCCGCAATGGCCACGCGAAGGTTTCAATGCCTGGTGGTTGTACGATTGGTAGCCGTCCGATTGACCTCCACCTCAAAGGTTTAGAAGCAATGGGTGCTAAAATTACCCAAGTTGGTGGTGATATCACTGCGACAGCAGAAAAACTAAAAGGTGCAACTATTTATATGGACTTTCCATCTGTCGGTGCCACTCAAAACCTTATGATGGCAGCTACTTTGGCTGATGGAGTTACAACCATTGAAAATGCTGCGCGTGAACCAGAAATCGTTGACTTGGCCCTTCTTCTTAACGAGATGGGAGCAGATGTCAAAGGTGCTGGAACTGAAACACTCGTGATTAAAGGTGTTAAAGCTCTCCATGGTACTAAACATGCGGTTGTTCAGGACCGTATTGAAGCAGGTACCTTTATGGTAGCAGCAGCCATGACTTCAGGTGATGTCCTTATCAAAGATGCTATTTGGGAACATAACCGTCCTTTGATTTCAAAATTATTGGAAATGGGTGTCTATGTTAAGGAAGAAGACGGCGGTATTCGTGTTAAATCTGATGTTTCACAATTGAAACCAGTAACCGTTAAAACTCTACCTCACCCAGGTTTCCCAACTGACATGCAAGCTCAATTTACAGCACTTATGGCAGTGGTAAACGGGGAATCAACCATGATTGAAACAGTCTTTGAAAATCGCTTCCAACACTTAGAAGAAATGCGTCGTATGGGACTTCATTCAGAAATCCTTCGTGATACGGCTATGATTCACGGTGGTTTGCCACTTCAAGGTGCTCAAGTTATGTCTACTGACCTTCGAGCTTCGGCAGCACTAATTCTTACAGGGATGGTGGCTGAAGGAACAACTACTGTTGGTAAGTTGACACACTTGGATCGTGGTTACTATCAATTCCATGAGAAACTAGCTAAACTAGGAGCAAATATTTCACGTGTAAGTGAGGCTTAGTATGGAAACTGGTAAAGGCTATGTTTTTCGTCAATTATTACTTGTTTTGAGTGTGTGTGTGATTGGCCTTGCTTTTCTAGCAATCGGATTGATGATTGGCTATGCTGTTTTAGGAGAGGGCAAGGATCCTATAAGCATCTTAAAACCAGAAACCTGGCAAGCAATTGTTGCTAAATTTACAGGAAAATAAAAGGGAGTGGGAAGTAATCCCGCTCCTTTAGTCATGACATTCATATAAAAGAAAGAGAACAATGGCAAAAAGAAAGACATCTTTAACAAATAAACAGAAACGTCAGCTAGTCTCGTTACTAATAGCGGTCTTGATTGCAGTTTTAGGTTACATTGGGACGAGCAATAAGCTATCGCCTAATAATCCAATCAAGCAGGTAGCTAGTCTAGTCTCGGGAAAATCCAATAACTCCGTCAAATCAAACGGTTCAACAAATGGAAAGGCTACGCCACAAGAGCAGCTTGCTGAGTCAGTGATGACTAGCTCCGTCAAGAGTCAACTAGGAAACTCCTTAGAATGGAATGGGGCAGGGGCTTATATTGTTAATGGTAATAAGACTAATCTAAATGCTAAGGTTTCTAGCCAACCCTATGCCAATAACCAAGTCAAAACGGTTCAAGGACAAACGGTTCCTACAGTTGCGAATGCCTTATTAAGTAAAGCAACCAGACAGTACAAAAATCGTCAAGAAACAGGGAATGGCTCAACCTCTTGGACACCTGCGGGATGGCATCAAGTTCACAATCTTTCAGGAGAGTATAGCCATGCCGTAGATAGAGGTCATTTGTTGGGCTATGCACTTGTAGGTGGTCTCAAAGGATTTGATGCCTCGACTTCAAATCCAAAAAATATTGCCGTTCAAACTGCTTGGGCTAACCAAGCTAATAGCGAAAGTTCTACGGGACAAAACTATTATGAAAGCCTGGTACGAAAAGCTCAGGATAAAAACAAACGTGTCCGTTATCGCGTTACCCTTATTTATGAAGGGGATAACCTCATTCCATCAGGATCACATCTTGAAGCCAAGTCAGCTGATGGCTCACTTGAGTTCAATGTCTTTGTTCCAAATGTACAAGAAGGGATTACCCTAGATTATTATTCAGGAAAAGTAACGGTGAATTAAAGCAACGAACGACTCTGATTGGAGTCGTTTTTAGTATCCAGAAAACAAAAACCCACCTGCAGGTGAGTTTTTGTTTGTTTTATTCACTAGCTTGCTCCCATTGTTTAGAGAGGTAGCGAGAGTAGCTA
>NZ_LSIW01000123.1:0-18768 GCF_001556435.1 Streptococcus sp. CCH5-D3 | reverse complement strand
CTCAAAGGTCTTTGTATCTCTTAAGACAACTCCTATATTCTAGCAAATCTAGAATAGCTTGTCAACACTTTTTTCGAAGTTTTTTTCACTTCTTGGTGTTGGCTGCTCCTTCCGAAACAGCTTATTTATAATATCATCTCTGACTTATCTTGTCAACAATTTGCAGTGATTTTAATTTTCTTTTTTTATAATGCTTTTTAATGGTATTTCTTCTCTCGATTTTACTTAAAAAAAGAAGAGTAGAACTCCTTACTCTTCTTCATCTTTATTTTTATTTTCAATTCTTTCTTTGACTTCATCGTAAGATAGGGCATGGTTATCTTCTTCTGAGTCTCCAAGAGAATACACCGGCATCTTACCAGTCTCATAAATTGACTTGATTTGTGCAGCATCAAGTGTTTCATACTTAAGCAAAGCTTCTGCAATGAGAGCATGTGTTTCTCGGTTTGCATTGATAATTTCAGCCGCTTTATCGTGTGCCTCAACTAAAAGTGACCGAATTTCTTCGTCAATAAGTTGAGCTGTATGAGCTGAGTAAGACTTATCTGTCGTAAATTGTCCTGGATTCATCGCATGATTACCCTCATATTGGACTGGTCCAAGTTTTTCGCTCATACCATATTCAGTAACCATTGCACGTGCCAGCTGTGTTGCTTGCTCAAAGTCATTTGAAGCACCTGAGGTTTGAACGTTGAAAATAATTTCTTCTGCAACGCGTCCACCCATAAGGCCTGCCAATTGTTCTTTTAGCTCATCTTTAGATGACAACATCTGATCCTCTTTTGGTAGAGAAATCATATAACCACCTGCTCGACCTCGTGGAACAATAGTAACCTTGTGAACATCACGAGCGCTAGAAAGTGTTAAACCAACAATTGTATGACCTGCTTCATGGTAAGCCACAACTTTACGTTCATGTTCTGAAACTTGGCGGTCTTTCTTAGATGGTCCGGCAATAACACGATCCTCTGCTTCATCGATATCACTAGCATCAATTCTAGTCTTACTACGTCGTGCTGCAACTAGAGCTGCCTCATTCAAGACATTCTCTAAGTCGGCTCCGACAAAACCTGGAGTTTGTTGAGCCACAACCTTAAGATCAACATCTTCAGCCAATGGTTTATTTTTGGCATGAACTTTCAAGATAGCTTCTCGGCCTTTTACATCTGGGCGACCGACAAGAACTTTACGGTCAAAACGTCCTGGACGTAGGAGGGCTGGGTCAAGAACATCACTACGGTTGGTTGCAGCAATGACAATGATATTCTCATTTCCATCAAAACCATCCATTTCAATCAACAGTTGGTTAAGGGTTTGTTCGCGTTCGTCGTTACCACCGCCCATTCCAGTACCACGACGACGCCCAACCGCATCGATTTCATCAATAAAGATAATAGCACGTTCAGCCTTTTTAGCGTCTTCAAAAAGACTACGAACACGACTTGCTCCGACACCGACAAACATCTCTACAAAGTCAGAACCTGAGATACTAAAGAAAGGAACATCTGCTTCACCAGCTACAGCTTTAGCAAGAAGAGTTTTACCTGTCCCTGGAGGACCTTCAAGGAGGACACCTTTAGGGATACGTGCACCAAGTGCTTTATATTTACGTGGATTTTTGAGGAAATCTACGACTTCTACAAGTTCTTCTTTTTCTTCTTCCGCACCAGCCACATCTGTGAAACGAACTTTAATATTCTCTTTTGATTGAGTCTTAGCACGGTTGCGGCCAAAATTCATTGCACCGCGGTTACCGCCTTGATTCATCATGAAAAGGAAGAAAATAGCAATCCCAATCAAAGGTAGGTAACTAAAAAGATATGAAATCCAAGCACCACTTGAACTTTCACGTATCATTTTAACATTAACATCAGCTGCTTCTGATGCTGATTGCAATTTCTGCATGGTTGTTTCATTCTGCAGCACAGTCGATGTAAAGCTACGTGTCTCTGATGATGCACTACCTAAAAATGGTAGACTAAGGTCAGTATCAACCTTCTCAGCCTTTTTGTAGCTACCTTTAACTTCAATGATACTACCGTCTGGCTGATAAGTGATAGATTTTACCTTACCATCTTCAATTTTCTTAACCAACTGTGTGTAAGACAATTGTTGACTTGGGCTTTGGCTTCCTCCTGCAAAGTATTGTACTCCAGTTACAACCGCAATAATAACTATGATGTAGAGAAAAGCATTCCGTAAGAAGCCATTATTATTTTTATTATTCATAAATTAATTAGACCTTTACTTATTTTGTATAAATTTCTTCTTTTAGGACACCGACATAAGGGAGGTTACGGTATTTTTCATCATAGTCTAGTCCGAAACCAACGATAAATTCATTAGGGACATCATAACATACGTAATCTGCCTCAATATCAACAACACGACCCTCTGGTTTATCAAAAAGAGTTGCGATTTTGACTGAATTGGCTTTACGGTACTTGAACATATCTCGAAGATAAAGGAGCGTACGACCTGTATCAATGATATCTTCAATAAAGATGATGTCTCGTCCTTCAACATTAGTGTCAACATCTTTAAGAATCTTTACTTCACCACTGCTGACAGTTCCGCCACCATAACTTGAAACGACCATAAAGTCCATCTCAATATGGGTATCAATATGTTTGATAAGTTCTGCCATAAATGGAACAGCACCTTTCAAAACACAGACTAGAAGAGGATTTTTCCCCGCATAATCCTCTGTCAGTTGTTGTCCTAGTTCTTTAGTTTTAGCTACGATATCCTCTTGGGAAAAGAGGACTTTTTTAATGTCTTTTTCTAACATTTGGGTTCCCTTTCTCGAAGTCAATATTCTGTTATTATACCACTTTTACTTCAATCATCGTTATTTGAACATGGTATTTGATTAGAAATTCTTATAAATGACTACAGTGCCATAAAGTATAGCATTTTCAGGTCTTTTTTTCAAATAGAGACGCCCAGCAACATAAAGAAAAATAATATGACCATCTTGTTCTCCTACAATGGCTTTTTGACGATCCTTCTCTAAAATCTTATTGTCTATAAACAGTCGTCTTAATTTTTTATGGTGACTACCAAGGTCAATCCTATCGCCTTCTTTTCTATGGCGAATCACTATTGGGGCATCTGACCAAATACTAATAGTATCTGTGTTAGAAACGTCATTGAATTCTGAAAAAGTCAAGGTATAATCCTCAAACTCAACAGATTTTCCAAATTCTAAGAGACAAGGAGGCGATAAAGAAATAGACGCTTCTTTCCTTATCAAGAAATATGTCTGTGTTTTTACTAGTTCATAACCGTTTTTTAGGGGCATCTTTCCTGAAGCGTTTTTCCTTAGATAACTTATCAATTGATTAAATTGGCCTTTAGAAAGCTGTAAATCAGGAAAGGAGTCTAAATAATTCTGAAGAAGAAAGAGCTGGACAGCATCTGACTGTTGCTGAAAAACAGATAGATCAGTGATACTAATATCCTTTGTTAACTCTCCTAGAGCTTGCTCCAGAAGACCAATCTCCTCGGCTAAAAGACAAAGGTGCTCCTTAAATTTAGGATTTTCCTGAGATAAAGTAGGAAGATAGGACAGTCTGATGCGATTCCGAAGGTAGGCTAGTGAAGTATTACTCCTATCCTCAAAATGGAAAGTTACGGGAAGCTGAGCTTTCGTAAGATGCAAAAAGGGACGAATAATCTGACCAGTGCCAAATGGTCTGATAGCTGAAATTCCTGTCAGGTGTCTTAAACGACTTCCTCTCAACAGTCTCATAAAAATTGTCTCTGCCTGATCATCTGCATGATGGGCTGTTACAAGAGCAGAGTAATCATAATCTTTCATGACCTGCTTAAAAAACTCATAGCGAAAGGTACGGGCAGCATTTTCTGAAAACTTTCCTGAGAATGCACTATAGTGAAAAGGGACCTTGTGTTCCTCTGCCCAATGACGTAAATACGCTTCTTCATGCTCCGACTCTTGTCGTTGTTTATGATTAACGTGAGCAATCCCCAACTGAATATCCAAATCTTTTTGATGGTTATACAAAAAGTGCAGCAAACTCATAGAGTCTGCTCCACCTGATACTGCTACTAAAATTTTCTTGTGCCGGTTAAAATAACCCTTGGCTTGCATCATTTGCAACAATTTTTGTGTCATTATTTCAAAATTCCATAAACATCATCTGCAATTGAGGTGATTTTGTCATAGCCTTCTTTATCCGTAAAAATCGATAAAATAAAGGGAGAATCTGCATAAACAATAGCGACATCATGTTTAAAGTCGTAGGCATCCCCTATTTTATGTGCAACAGGGACATCAATGTTTTTGGAAATACGTTCGCCATCATAGTCCGTGCTTGAAAGATAATTGATAATATCTCCATTTTGTCTATAAACAGCCTCCATCAAAGTACCTGCGGCTCTAGCAGTCAACTCCTTTTTATCCATATTCCACGAGGTCGCTGCGGCTTTATCTACTGATTTTTGGAAGGCTTTATCATACTGATTGGCTACATAATAACCTAATATATTTGTCGCTACATTATCTGAGTTTTGGGCTACAGCCTTCAACAGATTTTCTAAGCTATAATTTTTATCATCAGGTATCTTACTAATCTTTCCAGAACCATCTGGATCATAGGCACCTGGAAAACTATTTACAGCAGAGGTATATTGATACTCATCTGATAATGATAATTTCTTTTGAGACAGACGTTCCTGTGCATAATAGAGTACTCCTAGCTTGGCTACGCTAGCCGCATACATGCTTTTTTCGTCATTGATAGCAGCTACTCGGTTCGTATCAAGCTGTTTAACATAAACTGAGATGCGCTCTTGATTGTTATACTTCTCATTAAGGACTTTTTGAACAGACTCGATGCGATTATCAGTCGTTGATAAATCAGAAGCGTTAATCCACCCCTCTCCGTCTACTAAATAGTAGGTCCCTGCATGCGTCTGAGCTGCTTGGCTAACCTTAATAGGTTTGAAACTAGCGAGTTTAGAGTCAGCTTTTTCAGTTCCTAACACGTAAGGTTCTTTGTATACCGTTAAACCATCTTTAGTCCAGAAGGTCATATCTACTGGTTTTTGATTATAGATACTATCATCCACAATTGATTTCTGACTAGCGGCTACATAATCACCATCTTGAAGTTGGAAAACAGGTTCACCTTTTGCGTTCCCAAAAATAGCAGAAATCGATAGTTTGGTATCCGCTTGGATACTGGTTTTAAATTCGGTTAATTCCTTGTTCTTATAAGTTAGGATATTTGTTATCGTTCTTGGATTTTTAGGAATCTGTTTAAATTGAGTCAAACTAGCTGTAGTATTTTGAGTTAATTTTTGGACCTGTTTTGGGGTCAGAGTTAGCTCCTTCTCCATAGGAAGTAGGACTAGAGGGCTAGAAGATACAAGCACAACAGTTGCAGCTATTAAGAGCTTTTTCATGCTTGCTTCTTCACCTCCTCTTTCCTCGGTAATTCCGTTTTAAGTTGCTGATTTTTTGCTGATAGTTCCTCTAACTTGGCTTCTGAATAGGTTAAAAAAGTTTCTACAGTTTTTAGTAAATCTTTCATTAGGGTAATAAGCTTGGTACAGGATAGATTGACTCTCCTTCACGTGAATAATAGTACTTAGCACGCGCATATTTCTCAGCGAAAGCATCATCCTTAAGTTTCTTAGCCAAATCCTTTCGTTCCTTTGTCTGATCTGACAATTTATCATAGTCTTTCTGAAGCGACAAGACTTCCTTCTCTTGCTGCTTGATATTCATATAGGTCTCAACCAGATTGTAGGTTGGCAAGATGAAGAGTAAAACAACCACAAAGAGAATCCACCCCATAAAGCGATTCCTTTGCTCGTGTTCGGCACGCTCTAATCGTTGCTCTTGATTGGCATTATCAATGTAATCATTCGTAAGCTGTACAATATTAGGCTTCTTGCTCATCTGCTTCAATCCTTGTTTCACTTATAATCTCGTACATTTTTGCCGCATCTTCTTTTTTCGTACTATCTTTCATTTCTAGAACACGGACAGTCAAGAGTTTATTTCCAAAACGAACTTCCACTTGGTCACCAATTTTTAAATCTGTAGATGACTTAGCGAGTACACCATTTACTTTTATACGCCCTTTATCAGCCACTTCTTTAGCAACTGGACGGCGTTTGATAATTCGTGATACTTTTAAATATTTGTCTAATCTCAATGTTACTGTTTCCTTTTCGTTAGGATATCTCTTCTATGATAGCATTTTTTTGAGAAAATAGGGGACTAAAGCCTTTTCAAGTACAAAAATAAGAGGATCGACACTAGTCGACCCTCTCAGGAGATTTATGAAAAAGAAAAGTTTTAGGATGTTTTATAGTATAGAGAGACTTACTTAAACTTTCCTTAAGCTTCTTTTTTTTCTTTACGTTCTTTGATTTCCATAAATGTCTGTCCAAAAATCTTTAATTCTTCAAGAATTTCATAGTCTTTCTTGTTACGAACATCAAAAGTAATCTCTACTTTCCCCTGGTTATCACTGATTTTTGCTTTTAAATGCGTTTTAGAGATGGCTTCGAAATAATCTTGAGTCAAGAAGAATTTGAGAGAGGCTTTTTCGAAACGAACAATAATAGTATCGTTCTTACGCTCGACTAATTCTGCAAAGGCAGCATCCAAATAAGCCTTAACCAGAC
This sequence comes from Streptococcus sp. CCH5-D3, assembly GCF_001556435.1. Lineage (NCBI taxonomy): Bacteria > Bacillati > Bacillota > Bacilli > Lactobacillales > Streptococcaceae > Streptococcus > Streptococcus sp. CCH5-D3. The sequence continues at coordinate 12,105 of NZ_LSIW01000123.1, read as the reverse complement.
CAATCTCAATGAGATAGGCAACTTGGTCTGGATATTCTCCAAAGCGGTCAATAAGCTCATCTTGAAGGTCTTGATAGTCTTTCTGATTCTCAATTTCTCGAATACGCTTATAAATTTCAATTTTTTGGCGCTCGTCAGAAATATAGTCAGAAGGGAGGTAAGCATCAATCTGAAGATTGAACTCTGCATTTCCTTTACGTCGAACTTGAGTTTTACCTTGACGTTTATTGATAGCCTCCTCCAAGAGTTGCGAGTACATTTCAAATCCGACTGAGTCGATGAAACCACTTTGAGAAGCGCCAAGAATGTTCCCTGCACCACGAATTGATAAATCACGCATGGCTATTTTGAAACCTGATCCCAGTTCTGTAAAGCCCTTAATAGCATCCAATCGCTTCTCAGAGACTTCCGTCAACACTTTGTCAGGACGATACATGAGATAGGCGTAAGCAATTCGATTACTACGTCCCACACGACCTCTCAACTGATAAAGGGTAGATAAGCCCATATGATCCGCATTCTCAATGAAGAGAGTATTAACGTTGGAGATATCAATCCCTGTCTCGATAATGGTCGTTGCTACCAATACATCGTAATCACCATTCAAGAAATCCAAGAGGGTATTCTCCAACATAACCTCACTCATCTGACCATGAACAAATCCGATACGTGCTTCAGGGACTAGCTCATGTAATTCAGAAACTTTTTGATCAATGGTTTCAACACGATTATAAACATAAAAAATCTGACCACCTCGGTCCATCTCTCTTAATATCGCTTCTCGAATAAGACCAGGATTGGTTTCCATAACATAAGTTTGAACTGGATAACGGTTGGTAGGTGCTGTCTCAATAATCGACAAATCACGAATACCTAACATAGACATATGAAGCGTACGAGGAATAGGTGTCGCAGTTAGAGTAAGGACATCAACCTTAGCTTTCAACTCCTTAAGTTTCTCTTTATGCTTCACGCCAAAACGTTGTTCTTCATCAATTACTAGCAAGCCTAAGTCAGAAAACTTAACATCTTTAGACAGTAGGCGGTGGGTACCAATAATAATATCAATACGCCCTTTAGCTAGATTTTCAATAGTCTCATTCTGCTCTTTTTTACTTCTAAAACGACTGAGTTCATCTACTTCAACGGCATGATTTTCAAAACGCTCTTTAAAATTCAAATAGTGCTGATGGGCAAGAACCGTTGTAGGAACTAGGATAGCAACTTGCTTTCCATCATTGACTGCCTTGAAGGCGGCACGCATAGCTACCTCTGTCTTACCAAAACCAACATCACCAACCAAGAGACGATCCATGGGTTTGTCTGACTCCATGTCTGCCTTAATTTCCTTGATAGAACGCAATTGATCTTCTGTCTCAGCATAGGCGAAATCATCCTCGAAATCCCTTTGGTTATCATCATCTGGTGAAAATGCAAAACCTTTAAGTTGACTGCGTTCGGCATAGAGTTTTAGGAGGTCATCAGCAATATCCTCTACTTGCTTACTTACTTTTTGTTTAGTCTTTTGGAAACGCCCATCATTGAGTTTATTAATTTTAGGCTCTTTCCCGTCCGCTGACACATACTTAGAGAGAATCTCAATCTGCTCAACAGGTAGAGAAATTGTTGCAGCATCCTGATATTGGATGGTCAAGTAGTCACGATGCACCCCTTTAATCTCAATAGTCTCGATACCTTTAAATTGTCCGATACCATGAGTCTGATGTACAACATAATCACCTTTTTCAAGCTCATTGTAATCTTTTAGACGCTCAGCATTGGAGACGTGACTGGCACGCGCACGACGTTTTACTTTTTTATGGAAAATCTCACGTTCAGTGACCAGAACAAGCTTTTCATCAGCAAAGTAAAAACCATTGGATAAGTTTCCTAGAACTAATTGAGGCTTATGAGGAATCAAATTTCCAAAACTACTAAGTGGTAAATCTAAATCATATTCTTCCAAGGTTTCCTTCAAAGATTTGAGTTGCTTTTCAGACCCCACTTGTAAAATAACTGTAGCCTTATTCTTGGTATAGCGATGTATTTCATCAACTAGAAGTGGAAACTGGTTAAAGAACTCCTGCATTGGGTATTGCGTGAATTGATACAACTTATCAAATTTAAGATTTCCCAAGCCCTTATGAAAATTCGAAAAGAAACTAGCTGGCTGATAGTTACGTAAAGTCTTAAATGAATCCACTAAGTAGTTTAGATGACTCAGAGACTTGCCTTGGTGAAGATCCTCAGTTAAAAGATTAGCCACCTCCAATTCAAGACGTCCATGGCGGTCCACTATCTTTTGAAAATCATCAATGAATACAGGAGTTCCCTTTGGAAGGTAGTCAAATAAGGTATAAGCCTTATCATAAAAGAGAGACAAAAACTTACGTAAATCTTTATGACGGTAGCCATCAATCGTAACCGACAGAACTTCCTCAAGGTAAGCCTTATGAGGACCTTCTGCCTTCGAGACCGCACTTTCTAGGGCCTTCTCAGCACGTTGGTAATCCTCTCTTGTTAAGATAATATCATCTGCTGGTGATACGATAACATGCTCTAAATTGTCTAAAGATTTCTGACTATCGCTATCAAACTGACGAATGCCATCAATCTCGTCTCCAAAAAATTCTAAACGGTAGGGGAGCTCTGAAGTCATTTCATAAATATCTAAAATGTCGCCCCTACGACTATACTCACCAGGTGAGAGAACTTGCTCCACTCTTTGGTATCCAATATGAGTCAGATGCTTACTTAGAGCCTCTAAATCATGTTCCTCCCCTAGTGTTAAGTCAATGCGAGAGTCTTTATAAACCTTAGGGTTAGGCAAATGTAACTTAGCACCAACTAAACTCGTGACCAAAACCCCACTGGCCTCTTTATCCATTAAAAAATTAAGACTTTCAAGACGAGAATGGGTCTTTTCAGGTGAAGCGAAGATAAACTCTGCAGCTACTACATCATCTGCAAAAAAAGAATAAACCTTATCCTCTCCTAAGATAGCTGACAAATCTCCTGTCAGTTGCTCAGCTTCATTTTGTGTTGAAGTAACTATTAAAATCTTAGGAACCTGCTCAGAAAGAGCAGATGCCATGACAACTGCCTTGCTGGAACCAGAAAATCCCATGACCAACTGCCTACTCAATAGGGTTACTTTATCACGCCACTCAAGCAAGTGATGATTCTTCTCAAAAAGATCTAATAGAGTATTAGCCATTATAACGCCTCATAGTGTCTTCGAAATCATTGGTTTTCAGGTAATGATTGAGGGCTGTCTCTACCTTGTCTAAAGTCAGTAAAATTGTGGCATAGTCGTCTTCACTAAATTTTCCAAGGACATGATTAACGACCGTCATTCCTTTCTGTGGGCGGCCAATACCAATTTTTATACGGTCAAACTCTTGAGTGCCAGTTTCAGCAATGATAGATTTAATACCATTATGACCACCCGCTGAACCTTTTTGACGAAAGCGCAATTTCCCAACTTCCATATCTAAGTCATCGTAAATGACGATAAAATCCTCCATGGGAATATTGTAATAAGCTAGTAATGCTCTAACAGCTAGGCCAGATAAATTCATAAAGGTTGTTGGTTTCACAAAATAAACCTTCTCACCATTTAAAAAGGTCGAAGCCACTTCAGCCTTAAAGGTCCTTTCTTCAGAAAAGGTTAATCCCAGTTCCTTAGCCATTAGGTCAATAGCCATAAAACCAACATTGTGACGTGTCTCATGGTATTTTGAACCAGGATTTCCCAAGCCAACTACTAATTTTGTCATTATTTCTCCTCTTTGATAAACAGCAAAAGGACTGAAAAATACTTTTCAGCCTTGTGCACTATTTTTTATTTTCTAAACGTTGAAACGGAATTCCATGATGTCGCCATCTTGGACAACGTATTCTTTTCCTTCTTCACGAAGGCGACCAGCTTCCTTAACAGCTTTCTCAGAACCATATTTAATGAGATCATCGTAAGACATGGTTACAGCACGGATAAAGCCTTTCTCGAAGTCAGAGTGGATAATTCCAGCTGCTTGTGGAGCCTTGATACCTCGTTTAAAGGTCCAAGCACGCACCTCTTTTTCACCAGCAGTGAAGTAAGTTCCAAGACCAAGCAAGTGATAGGCTGCGCGTGTCAGTTTATCAACTCCTGATTCTGTCAAACCAAGGTCTTCTAGGAACATCTCCTTATCTTCATCATCCAACTCAGAAATTTCTTCCTCAACACGTGCCGAGATAACAACTACTTCTGCATTTTCAGTCGCTGCAAACTCACGAATTTGCTTCACATAATCAATATCATCAGGATTTGCGACCTGATCTTCATCAACGTTAGCCACGTAAAGCACTGGTTTTGTTGTCAAGAGGAAGAGTCCCTTAACAATTTTTTGCTCTTCCTCAGTAAAATCAATCGTACGTGCAGACTTACCATCTTCTAGAACAGGTTTAATCTTTTGAAGAATGTTAAACTCTGCCACAGAATCTTTATCTTTTTGTGTACGTGCAATTTTTTCGACACGCGCATAACGTTTGTTAATTGATTCAAGGTCAGCCAAAATCAATTCTAGATTGATTGTATCAATATCAGCCATCGGATCTACAAAGGCATCCTCACGCCCTTGTTCACGCATAACGTTTTCATCATCGAAAGCACGAACGACATGGACAATCGCATCTACTTCACGAATGTTCGCCAAAAACTTATTTCCAAGACCTTCACCCTTTGATGCTCCTTTTACGATACCCGCAATATCTGTGAACTCAAATGTAGTTGGAACTGTCTTTTTAGGGGTAATAAGTTCAGTCAGTTTCGTCAAACGCTCATCTGGTACCTCAACCATACCGACGTTTGGATCAATTGTTGCGAAAGGATAGTTAGCAGCCTCCGCACCCGCTTTTGTAATTGCATTGAAAAGAGTTGATTTACCAACGTTTGGCAAACCAACGATACCTGCTGTTAAAGCCATTAATTTATTTCTCCATAAAAAAGTAATTCAGTTAATTATAACACAAAAATTGTTAAAAATAGGCAACTTCCCTTTGAGAATCAGAAAAAGGAAAGCAAGGCAAAGAATGCTATAAAAAAGGTGAGTAGGAACTATAGAAAGTTTTTATATTGCTAGTGAACTAATTTTCTGAACATAAAACTCTCGTTATATAGTCTCTCCAACATCTGTTATAAAACCTTCTTAAGTTTCTTCTCGAAATCATGACGACTCATCATGACCACATGATCACAATTCGTACAACGAATCTTAATGTCAGCTCCAAGACGGATTACTTCCCATTCATTAGCTTTTTTTCCTGTTGCTTTGATAGTACAAGCATGTGGTTTTTTCATTTCAACTAAACTTCCAATTTGGTACATAAATTCCCTTTCTAGTAAAAAAGTTATCCACAGTGGATAACTTTTTCGATTTTAGTTTGTTCTTACAGGTGTAATCAATTGAATAAAATTCTCACTGTCATCTGCTGGCGTCAATGTAAATGGACGTACTGGTGAAATGAAACGTACACGGACAGTCTCACTCTTAAGAGCTTTCAAAGCATCTATTAGGTAGGTTGGATTGAAACTAATGACCAAATCACTACCTGAAACATCTTGCACGTCAATATCCTCATTCACCTTTCCGACTTCTGGCGAATTAACATGGGCACTGACACTACCATTAATGATTTCGAGTTTAACGGTACCACTTTGACTAGCATTAGAAATCAAATATGAACGTTCCATAGCAGAACGAAGGCTAGCTGTCTCAAAAACAACTTCTGTTTCAAATGAATCGGACAAGAGACGATTAGTGTCTGGATAATTTCCTTCAAGTAAACGTGTATAGAAAGAAATTGTTTCACTACGGAATAGAATTTGATTTGCTGAGAAGAAGACCTCTAAGTTTTCAATATCATCGCTAAAAACTGCCGACAATTCTTTAAGTGAGCGACTTGGGATTACGACATCAAAGTTATCTGCAGAATGCTCCAAAACAAGTTGACGTTGGCTCATTCGGTGAGAGTCAGTTGCTACAGCTTTGAGATCTTTATGATTTGAAAGAACAAAGTGAACTCCGGTTAAAATTGGACGACTTTCTTGAGTGCTTGCTGCAAATGAAGTTTCAGCAATGATAGATTTTAACACTTTTGTGTCCATGAGTAATGGTGTCAAGCTATCAACTTCCTGAATACGGGGATATTGTTCAACATCTTTCCCTTTTAAAGTAATCTCTGATTTACCACTCTTTAGTAAAACTTGGTATTGTTCGATTTCTTCAAAAGTAAGGGTAACATCAGGCAAGCTTGAGACAACATTAATGAAAAAGTTTGCTTCCAAAAGGATACTACCTGGCTGTGTAATTAATAGACCTGCATTTTCTTCCGAAACTGAGATACTATTTTCAATTGAGATTTGCCCATTAGATCCTGTCAAATAGATACCATCACTGGTAACTTCGATTTTAATCGTCGATAGAATTGGGATAGCATTTTTAGAAGAAATAGCACGGCGAGTCGTATGAAGTGCTTGTAAGAAATAAGCTTTATTAATCGCAAATTGAATCATGATGCTCCTTTATTTTTATTAGTATTATTTTAGTAGTAGTAGTAGGTCTTGTGGACATTGTGCATAAGTCTACAAAACATAGTTTTATCAAGGCTTTGAACTTGTGCACAGCCTGTGGAAAAGTTTGAATAATTTTTAATAGTTATCCACAAGTGTCATTTTATCTTGTTTTTGATGGTATCAATTTCAATGCGTAAACTGTCATCTTGGGCAATCATATTTTTGATTTTATTGTATGCATGTAAGACAGTTGAGTGGTCTCTTCCGCCAAATTCTTTTCCAATTTTTGGAAGGGAGTTATCAGTCATTTCACGCGCAAGATACATGGCTACCTGACGTGCCAAGACAATATTTTGTGTTCGTTTAGTTGCCTTAATTTCTTTTACAGTGACATTATAAAATTTCCCTACCTCAGTTTGGATATTCTCAATTGGAATAAGAGTTAACTTAGGACCATCCATTTTACGTGCGCGAATAGCTTCAGCAGCTACCTCAACTGTGATAGTATCTAACTGGCGAACATTGGCAACTAAGCTAATATCTTTTAAGGCCCCCTCCAAGTCACGGACATTTGAATCAAATTGGCCAGCTAAATACTCAATTGTTTCAGGAGGAAAATGATAATCATAGTCCATAATCTTATTAGTAAGAATGGCCACTCGCGTTTCAAAGTCAGGTGGTGTGATATTGACGGTTAACCCCCATTTAAAGCGCGTGACAAGACGCTCTTCCATCTCGTTCAATTGATCTGGATTACGGTCGCTGGTCAGGACAATTTGTTTATTATTATTGTGAAGGACATTGAAAGTATTGAAGAATTCCTCTTGAGTGGCTTGCGTTGATTTTTTAGCCAATGATTGAATATCGTCAATTAAGAGAACATCTAGATGACGATATTTAAGTTTTAGTTCGTCCATTTTATCTAAACGGATATGTACAACAAATTCATTAATGAAATTCTCTGCAGTAATGTATTTAATGCGTGCTTGAGGATTATCATGTAAGACCTTGTTTCCAATGGCATTGAGCAAGTGAGTTTTTCCGAGACCAGGTCCTCCGTAAATAAATAGAGGGTTATAAGTAGCTCCTGGTGAATCAGCTACAGCTAAAGATGCAGCAACTGACCAACGATTTTCATCCCCTTGGATAAAATTATCAAAGGTATACTTACTATTTAAGTCTGAGTCCAATGTAGGAAGAGCAGGGGTCTGCTGTTCTTTTTTATTACCAAAGTCATTATTTGCTACAGTTGAATTTGCCTCGTTTATGAGTGCTTCGTCAAAGACGTACTCAACTTTTATTTCACTATTATAGGCTTCAAAACCAGCCATCAAAATGAAAGATTGCATATTCTTTTCCCAGAATAGCTTTTTGACTTCTTCAAGCAGAATTGTAGCAACGTTATTTTGAACTTTGATGAGCTTGGTATCTAGGACATAATAATCAAAAGTGGCTTGTGTTAGTTCCTCTTTGGCCAGCTCTAAGAGCTTATTCCAAAAAAAATGCTCTTTTTCGGTCATTCCATCAATTCTCCTTATTTATTCTTGTTCTCTGATTCTATCATAAAACAAAAAAGTTTTCCACAGGTCAGAAGATAAAAGTTTCTCTAGTTATCCACAGCTAAAAAAAGAGAATTCACATTGTGCACAAGAGTTATCCACAAGTTGTGAATAAAAAAAGAAACCCTCTAAAATAAAGGGAGGGCTACATTTTTATGATGTGGATAAGTTTGTTTCTTTTTTCTCATCAATTCACAGGTCAAATTAGCTTGTTGATAATTCTGTTAAAATCTTCCTCCGTCGAAAAGTGGATCTGAATAGTTCCAGAGTGATTTTTGTGATAACGAAGAGTAACGGGGAGACCAAGTGATTTTTCTAGTTCTTTTTCTTTATCTTTTATGTGAATATCTTTTTTTGATTTTTGTTTTTTAGGAAGTTCTTGAAGTCTTTTTTCCAGAGTACGAACGGACCATTTTTCAGTAAGCACCTGATGATAGATAGTTAATTGCTTTTGGGTATCCTCAACAGATAAAAGCGCTCTAGCATGTCCTTGACTCAGTTTGCCATTTTCGATACTCGTCTGTATCTCTTTGGGAAGTTGGAGGAGTCTGAGAGCGTTACTGATATAGGGTCTTGATTTCCCCATAGCTTTTGCCAGTTCCTCGTGACTGTAAGCTAACTCATTAATTAAACTACGATAGGCCTTTGCTTCTTCAATAGGATTGAGATTCGAGCGTTGTAAATTTTCAATAATAGCTTGTTTACGACTCTCTTGATCTGAGACTTCCTTTACGACTGCAGGGATTTCTGTCATTCCCAGACGTTTACAGGCACGTAAACGTCTTTCCCCAGCAATTAGTTCATAACCAATAATGTCCGATTTTCGGACAATGATTGGCTGTATCAGTCCATTTTCAGCGATTGATTGGCTCAGTTCTGCTAATTCTTCATCAGAGAATTCTATACGAGGTTGAAAAGGATTTGGGTAGATGTCACTAATAGGTAAAGCTTTGAGTTGTTCTTGCATGTTATTCCTTTCCAAAAAAGACCTTTACATTATTGTAAAGGTCTTTTGACAGATTTGTCAATGACTTAGTCAGATAAGTCTTCTGTAGATTTTGTTAATTTAAGTTCTTCAGTTTTCTTCTCTTTACCACGATAGAAGGTTACCTTGATTGTATCTCCGATACTATGGCTGTAAAGATTGGTTTGAATATCAGTTTTTGAGCTGATTTCCTTACCGTCAATTTCAGTGATAACATCATTTTCTTGAAGTTTACCGTCAGCTGGCATACCTTTTTGAACGCTGCCGACTACAACTCCAGATTTCACATCATCTGGTAAATCTAATTTAGAAGTTGCACTGCTAGAAAGGCTATTAAGATCGGCCATTGAGATTCCTAAGGCTGGTCGTGTAACTTTACCGTCTTTTTCCAATTGATTTATAATCTCGACAACATCGTTTGATGGAATGGCAAATCCCATACCTTCAACGGCGCTACCAGCGACTGCTGACGTTGATGAAATCTTACTTGAGTTAATACCGATAACTTGTCCTTCGATATTGACTAAGGCACCACCTGAGTTACCAGGGTTAATGGCAGCATCTGTTTGGATAGCATTTGTTGAGACAGTTTCACCATTGTCGTTTTGCATAGTTACGGTACGGCTAAGGCTAGATACGATTCCCTCTGTTACTGAGTTGGCGTATTCGGTACCAAGTGGACTACCGATAGCAATTGCCTTCTCGCCGACTGTGAGAGAGTTTGAGTCTGCAAATTCTGCGACTGTTTTAATTTTATCTGAAGAAACTTTGACAACTGCTAGGTCAGAGTAAGTATCTTTACCAACGAGTTCACCAGTAATTTTTGATCCATCTGAAAGCATGATTTCAAGTTTTTTAGCACCATCAACAACGTGGTTGTTGGTTACGATGTAGGCCTCTTTCCCATCTTTTTTATAGATAACACCGGAACCTTCACCAGCGACTTGCAACCCATCAGAATCTTTTGATTTGTCTTGGCTAGAATCAGAACTATCATCTCCACCAAAAATACGACCATAAAGTTCATTTAGGGAATCTGAAGATGAGCCTTCTTGGTAATTGATGACAGAAACAACGGCATTTTGTACTTTCTTAACAGCCTTAGTTGTATCTGTTGTATTGTTGTATACGGTCTTAGCTGTTTTAACACCTGTATCTGTTGTATTGGTAAAAGATATCCCTGCTGCTGTTAATAGGATAAAGGCACCTAGTAGACCACCTAGTAAGCCAATAACAAGCATTGCAATTGGCGCTACTATTTTTTTCCAGTTAAATTTTTTCACGTTTAGTCCTCCTTTTTGATAAACATATCAAAGTAAGCTTAATTATATCATAAAGTGATTTTAAAAAACAGTTATCAACAGTCTGTGGATAAGTTTCAAAAAGTGTAGATAAAAAGCAATTTTATAAGGATAACTAGAGATGCTTGACACGAAAAAGGTGTGGATAAGGTGTTAAAAGATTGTGGATATGTGCTATAATAAGCCTATGAAAGTTAAATTGATTACCGTTGGAAAACTTAAAGAAAAATATTTGAAAGATGGTATTGCGGAGTATGTCAAACGACTAGGACGCTTCACAAAATTTGAATCTATAGAATTAACGGATGAAAAGACGCCAGATAATGCAAGTGAAGCTGAAAATAAAGCTATCCTAGACAAAGAAGGACAGCGTATCTTGGCTAAAGTAGGTGATCGAGATTATGTCATTGCCTTAGCTATTGAAGGAAAACAATTTCCCTCGGAACAATTTGCTAAAGAGTTAGAGCAAGTGACCCTTAGAGGCTACTCAGATATTACTTTTATTATAGGGGGCAGTTTGGGACTCTCTCCAACAGTAAAAAAGAGAGCTAATCGATTGATGAGTTTTGGTCTCTTAACATTCCCTCATCAGCTTATGCGCCTTGTATTAGTAGAACAAATTTATCGTGCATTCATGATTCAGCAGGGAAGTCCTTATCATAAGTAGAAAAAAGGAAACAGACATGTTCAGAATGAAAAAACGCTCCTATCGTGTTTTTGAAGGATTACGAGTAGCAACTCTAGTTAGTTATATAGGTGGCTTCATTGATGCCTATACTTACAATACTCAAGACGGTCGATTTGCAAGTATCCAGACAGGAAATCTCCTCTATTTGGTCATTCACCTTGTTGAGGGGCATATTGCGAGAGCTTTTAGCTATGCAATACCTATCTTTTTCTTTGTTTTAGGTCAGTTTTTTGTTTTTTTTGTTAAGAAGTGGCTCATTAACCATAAGTGGGGATGGCATTTGCAAGCGATTAGACTTGCCCTTCTCTTGATGACTATTCTTGCAATTATTACACCATACGTTGATTCTACTATTACGATTGCAGGCTTGGCATTCTTCGCCTCTCTTCAAGTAGGTATTTTTAAGCGAGTCAGAGGTGTAAATTATGCTTCCTTTATGATGACTGGTAATATTACTAATACCTCTTTAACCATTGCTAGGGCTATTGACGAGGGTGATGCCAAAGTGCTTAAACAAGCTTCTTATACAACTATTATCATCTTTACATTTATGGTAGGAGTCGCAGCCTCAACTTGGTTTGCTCAATATTTACATGAATACAGCCTATATACGACTTTGCTTCCCTTGTTTGTTTTAAATTATTTCTTATTTATCGAGGCAAAAGAAAAACGCAACTAGAGATTCTAGATTGCGTTTTTTATCTGATCCCAGCAGGATTCGAACCTGCGACCGTTCGCTTAGAAGGCGAATGCTCTATCCAGCTGAGCTATGGGACCAATAACTCTATTAGTTTACAAAATATATAGCAACATGTCAATACTTTGTAAAAGCAAGATAAAAACTAACGTAAAATTCGAATAAATTTAGCAAAATTTAATATTTTTTTAAAAAAAAGTATAGACAAAACCGAATACTCTGATATAATAATAAGAGTATTAACGAGATAAAAATCTCAGAACTTGGTCCGTTGGTCAAGGGGTTAAGACACCGCCTTTTCACGGCGGTAACACGGGTT
>NZ_LSIW01000122.1:0-279 GCF_001556435.1 Streptococcus sp. CCH5-D3 | reverse complement strand
TATTACCGTTACCACTACCAGCTGCCACTGGTTTCACTGGCGCATAACGACGCACACCAGAGTATGATTTGTAGCTAATCCATTGGTAGCCATCAGCTGTCACGACTTGATCGTAAAAGACGCTATCCCCTGGATTCACATAAAATTCAGCCTTGGCAGATACCTTAGGTTGATTCTTAACCTCTGTACGTTCCTTATAGACATAAGTTCCTTGGCTTGGAAGATCGCTGTCTGTAGTTGTAGCTGGTTGGCTCACCAAACTAGTATTGACAGCTGCTC
>NZ_LSIW01000121.1:0-1499 GCF_001556435.1 Streptococcus sp. CCH5-D3 | reverse complement strand
CCTCTTGTTTCTTCCACTCGATGATTTCGCCTTCCTGCATGTCCACACCAAGCTTAGGCATAATAATCTCAAAAGCCATATTTTATGATACTAAGAACGCTAAAATGCGACAGAATTTTAGGAGTTTTACGTTAGTGTGCTTGCACACAAGTAAAACTATCTAAATTCCGAAGCATTTCGTTCGAGTTCAAATCAACTCAAACGCTTTAACGCCCTCTCCTTTCTATTTAAAACTTCAGTTTTCAGATATTTTTTTACTTAAATCAACAATTCCATTGGATTTTCAATCAAATGTTTTAAATCAACCATGAATTTGGCACCATTCATACCATCTACAATACGGTGGTCAATAGTCAAGCATAGACCCATGATTGGACGTACGACAACTTCACCATCAACAACAACCGGTGTCTGAATAGTTGCTGAAACACCAAGGATAGCTGAGTTTGGTTGGTTGATGATTGGGTTAAATGACTTGGTTCCAAACATTCCCAAGTTAGTGATAGAGAAAGTAGAACCTGACATTTCTGCCGCCTTCAATTTACCAGCCTGAGCTTTCTTGATGACATCCTTAGAGGCCACCACAAAGTCAGACAAACTCATCTTATCTGCACCATGAACGACCGGTACAATCAAGCCATCATCGAGACCAACGGCAATACCGAGATTAACAAATTTGTGTAATTCGATATTTTGCGCATCATCAATCAAGGATGCATTGAGGTAACGGTGTTCCTCTTTCATAAGGGTACGCACAACTGCCAAACCAATCAAATCAGTGAAGGTCACCTTCATGCCAGTCTTATTCATGATTGGATCAAGGACTTGCTTACGAAGAGCCATAAGGTTAGTCATGTCCACATCGTAGTTAAGGGTAAAGGTTGGCGCAGTTAAGTAAGAGTGCGTCATTCCCTTAGAAATAGCCTTACGCATAGCAGACATTGGGATAACTTCCACACCTTCTGGCAAGACTTTTTCTGGCTTAGCTTCAACCACAGGTGCAGCTGCAGCTTCCTTAACTTGGGCTGGGGCACTGATTGCAAGGACATCTTCCTTGGTAATCTTACCACCAAAACCTGTTCCAGATACGGTAGCTAAATCAATACCAAGGTCCTTTGCAATCTTACGTGCCAATGGAGTTGCCTTAGGTTGAGCACCCTTAAAGTTCTCAACGTCATCAGCATGAACACGACCTTTCGCTCCAGTTCCTGGGACTTGAGCGAGGTCAATCCCCAACTCACGCGCTACTTTACGTGCTTTAGGTGTTGCACGTACTTTGCCACCTTCGTGTACGACAGGGGCTTGGGCTGCCACTACAGGTGCTTCCACAGTAGCAACTTCTTCAACTTGCGGAGCAGCTTCTGTAGCTGGTGCGCTCGCAGCATTATCGGCCACAACTTCACCTTCTGCTCCAATATAACCAATAACCTCAGTAACTGGTACAGTTTCACCAGCCTGACGGGTAATCTTCAAAAGAACACCAGAATCTTCTGCTTCAA
>NZ_LSIW01000120.1:0-663 GCF_001556435.1 Streptococcus sp. CCH5-D3 | reverse complement strand
TCCCCATATATCTAACATTTTAATTGAAAAGATAAATAAAAACTACTAATTTTAATAAAAAAAATGCAAGAACTTCTCTCGCATTTTTTTCGTATTAATATTCCAGAAATTACCCATTACCTTGAGAAATACTATATGGATAATCTAGCTAACAAAGAGTTTACCATAATATAATCTAAATATCAATCGTCACACAATCTCATTCTATATATCTTTTGTGTATGAAAGAAATATTTAGTCTCTTAAATTAAACACCTATATATTTTCAAAACATAAAACATTAAATTGTAACCATGCATTGACGCTCCCTGAAATCTCCTCAATTATAAATTAATTAGTCTTAAACTAAATTCTATTTTCCTATAATATAGTCTGAAAATCCATCTCAACATATCAGAAAATATTATTTTTATAAAACTTGTTGCAAAATTCTAATTTTACTGCTATAATCACGTTAGTAGACTCATATTTAAATGAATTTATCTTCCCCTCGTCTCTAATTAACTTCTATCATAGAGACTTCACATTTAGCTTCTAACAACATATTACTCTTGTATGAGCTACTATTTAAAAAACGGCTCTTTGTCAACTGTAGTGAGTGACGAAAGGCTAACATCTAGAGAGAACCTGATAGGTTTTCTCTTTTTGTATGTTCAGAGTGAT
>NZ_LSIW01000012.1:0-18808 GCF_001556435.1 Streptococcus sp. CCH5-D3 | reverse complement strand
GGCAGTAAAAGCTGATGAAATCAGCGTAGTAGAGCCCACTCAACCACTGCGTCTTTCTCGACAATCCAAAGACAAATTGAGAGGCTAGGACTTTTGTCCCAGCCTCATAATTTTGAGAAACATTCGTAAAATCCATTTGTTTCGGTAATCCATTTCGTCCTATATGTTAGTTCCTTTCAGATAAATGTGGTGTTTATCTGAGACTAGCCTAGATGGCTTTTTCTGTCTAGCTTAATTTTACAAATTTGGTTATAATAAGATTAATTAAAAAGGGAAAGGAGTCATGCTATCAAAAACGAAGCTAAAATTGAACGTCTTTATGATAAGAGTCGTCGCGGCTTTCTTCGTGGAATCTTTAGTCGTGCTACGATTATCTTCTTGATCATCTTACTGCAGCTTGTTGTTGTGGCCATGTCTTACCTCTGGTTGCATCAATATAGGATACACCTGCAAGTTACAGAAGTAGTCCTTCGTATTCTGGCCATTATTTATCTCTTTCAAAGTGATATGGAATCAACAGCCGTCAATACTTGGCTCCTGATAGTCTTGCCTTTTCCAATTATCGGAACCTTGCTCTTGGCTTATACGAAACTTGATATAGGTTACACAGGGATGAAGCGTGCTATTCAGAGCAATATTGACCGCAGTTCTGGTATTCTGAAACAAGATAATCAGGCCCTCGAAGAGCTTAAACAGCGTCACACCAGCAACTATAACTTGGTCCAATATCTTGAAAATGTGAACGGTTCCTTTCCAGTTTATCGTCACACGAAGACGACCTATTTCCCAAGTGGTGAAGCCAAGTTTGAGGAAATGAAGAAACAGCTCCTTAAAGCAGAGAAGTACATTTTCTTGGAATATTTCATCATTGGTGAAGGTGAAATGTGGGGTGAAATCCTAGCAATCTTGAAACAAAAGGTTCAAGAAGGGGTGGAAGTTCGAGTCCTGTATGACGGTATGAATGAATTTTCAACTTTGAGTTTTGACTATAAGAAACGATTGGAAAAAATTGGCATTCAATCTCGTGTTTTTGCCTCTGTAACACCTTTCTTGTCGACCTATTACAACTATCGTGACCATAGAAAAATCTTGCTGATTGATGGTAAGGTTGCTTTTACAGGTGGGGTTAATCTAGCAGATGAGTATATCAACAAAATTGAGCGTTTTGGCCATTGGAAAGATACCGCACTTATGGTTGAGGGGCCAGCAGTCGATACTTTCTTAGTCCTCTTCCTTCAGATGTGGACTTACTCTCATGAAACACTGGATGTGACCCACTATATGGTTGAACATGAGGCCTTCGATACTCCTGGTTTTGTTGTCCCTTACGGGGATATCCCACTTGATAAAGATAAGGTAGGTGAGAATGTTTATATTGATATCCTAAACCATGCGCGTGATTTTGTTCATATCATGACACCTTATCTTATTTTAGATGGTGAGTTACTGCATGCTTTGAAGTTTGCGGCTGAGCGTGGGGTAGACGTCAGTATCATCATGCCTGGTATTCCTGATAAAAAGTCAGCTTACTACCTAGCTAAGACTTACTACCCAACACTTTTGGCATCCGGCGTAAAAATCTACGAGTACACACCTGGATTTGTTCATGCCAAGGTCTTTGTGAGTGACAATAGTAGGGCTGTTGTTGGAACGATTAATTTGGATTACCGTAGTCTTTATCACCACTTTGAGTGTGCGACCTATCTTTACAGGACGTCATCAGTGGTTGGTATTGAGGAAGATTTCCAAGCGACAATGGCCAAGTGTCATCGAGTCAGCATGACTGATGTTAAAAATCGACCATTTCACCAGAAGTGCTTGGGCTTATTGACCAGATTAGTTGCGCCATTGATGTAGTGACAAGACTTGTTATAAGAGGGTTGAGCCCTCTTTTTTTATAGTTTAAAATAAAGATAATGAAGTCGAAGGAGAAAATGATGTTAACCATTCGTCCAGCCAGCTTGTCAGATGCACAAGCTATCCAGGCCATCTATACACCCTAGTCGAGAAGACAGCTTTTACCTTTGAATATGAGGTTCCCAGTGTTCAAGAGTTTGAAAAACGCATTTGCAAGACGCTTGAAAAATACCCCTATTTAGTAGCGGAAGAGAATGGCCAAGTGCTAGGCTATGCTTATGCCTCAACCTATTATGCTCGTACAGCCTATGATTGGACCACTGAATTGTCTATTTATGTAGCCAAAGAGGCGCGTGGACAAGGGATTGGATCGGCCCTTTATACGGCCTTAGAAGAGGAGTTGCAAGCACGAGGCTACTTACGCTTTCTGGCTTGTATCGCTGTTCCGAACGAAGCGAGCATTTCCATGCATGAAAAGCGGGGCTATGTTCAAGTGGCTCATTTCCCAAAGATTGGCTATAAGTTTAACAAATGGCATGATATCGTCTGGATGCAAAAGACCATAGATGGCCCTGTCAGGAAAATACAGTAGAAACCACGCCAATTCTAAATTGCAATAGCTAATTATTCCTGCCTTTTTCATAGGCTAAAACGATACTAATAAAATTACTGAAGGAGACCGGAAAGTTGTAATGGTCTCCCCTACACGAAAGGAGCCTATATGACTCAAGAACAAAGTGCTAGACTGTTACCCCAAAAGCCCTCCAGATGGGGCAAAATTCTACTTAACCGAAAGGTTCCCATCCTCCTGTTCTTCTTACTGGAATTGGCCTTTCTTGTCTTTTCATATCTCAGCCTACAAGAGCATTTCCCATCCATTATCTTATGGGAACACTTATTGAGTGTCTTTACCTTCTTTTACTTGCTCAATCGTTCCATGGATTCTCGTTCCAAACTGTCCTGGGTGATTATCATTGCCCTCTTTCCAATTTTTGGGACGGCTCTGCTCTATTTTTCGTTAGCTGATTTGGGTGTAAGACGCTTGAAGAAACGGCTTGAGGATGCTACAGTGCAGGCATCCGACCATTTAAGCACCGATCCAGGAGTTGCTGATTATTTATCCCAAAGTGATCGCCAATTACAGAAATTAGCTTATTTTTTGGAGCATAGTCCTGCCCAGTTTCCTATCTACAGCAACACAGAGGTCACCTATTTTCCACTTGGAGATGACATGCTTCCAGCCTTGTTGGAGGATTTGAAAAGGGCGGAGCGTTATATCTTCATGGAATATTTCATTATTGACGAAGGGATCATGTGGGGTGAGATTTTAGCCATTTTAGAGGAGAAGGCCAAGGCAGGTCTGGATGTTCGTGTCATGTTTGATGGGATGAATGAGATGACTACCTTGTCCTACGATTATATCGAGCGATTGCACAAGGTTGGGATCAAAGCTCAGGCCTTCTCACCAGTCAAGCCCATTCTATCAACCTATTACAATTACCGAGACCATCGAAAGATTACAGTGATTGATGGTCAAGTTGCTTATACTGGTGGCGTTAATATCGCTGATGAGTATGTCAATAAACGAGAACGCTTTGGTCATTGGAAGGACACGGCCCTTCGCTTAGATGGTTCAGCAGTTCAAACGCTAAAAGCTCTCTTTTTGACCATGTGGACAGTGACAGGAATAGAGGATAAAACAGATATGGAGCACTATCTACAAGAACGACCTCAAAAAAGGGAGGGTCAGGGATTGGTTCTTCCTTATGGCAATTCACCGCTAACCTACCACAAGGTTGCCGAAAATGTTTATTTACATCTTCTGAATACATCTACTAATTATGTCTATATCATGACGCCTTATCTGATTTTGGATGACGAATTGGTTCGGGCCATGACCTTTGCGGCCAGACGAGGTGTGGATGTTCGTATCATTATGCCAGGAATTCCAGATAAACAGTATGCCTTTGATATTGCGACGACCTATTTTAAAGCCCTCTTGGATGCTGGCGTCCGTATTTTCCGCTATACCCCAGGCTTTGTCCATGCTAAAGTTTATGTTTCTGATGGTCAACAAGCTGTGGTAGGTACCATTAATACAGACTACCGAAGTCTCTATCAAAATTTTGAAGACGGGGTTTATCTCTATAAAAATTTGGAAGTGATTAAGATTGAACAAGATTTTGAGAAAACTCAGGCTCTTTCAGAGGAAGTGACATTGGAAAGTTTATCAAAAATGCCTTTAGCTCATCGTCTATGTGGCTATCTCTTTTCTTTGATTGGACCTTTGATGTAAAAAAGGAGGAATCATATGGATACAAAAATTCTTTTGAAATTGTTAGAAGACCAAGCTAATCCAACGAAAGTCCCAGCAATGGAAGCTTATATGAAAAATAAATTCAGCTTTCTTGGCGTTCAAAAACCAATTCTCAAAAAGATTGAAAGAGAGTTTTTTAAGCCTTTCATAAAACATCCAATTGATTGGACTTTTGTGGAAGAGTGTTGGCAGCAACCTTACCGTGAGTTTCAATATATTGCTATGGATTATCTGGATAAAAAGAAGAAGGAGCTTAGACCTGAAGATTTTCCAAAGCTAAAGGAATTGGCTCAAACCAAATCATGGTGGGACAGTATAGATCAGTTGGACCGTATCATCGGGGAGATTACTTTTCACTACCCAGAAACCAAGAATATCATGCGTCAATGGAGTCTGGATGAGGATTTTTGGTTGAGACGTATTGCCATCGACCACCAGCTTATGCGTAAAGAATTGACTGATACAAACCTCTTAGCTGAGGTTATCTGTAACAACTTTGGACAGACTGAGTTTTTCATTAACAAGGCTATCGGTTGGAGTTTGCGCAATTACTCAAAGGTAAATCCTGATTGGGTTCGGGCTTTTATTGATCAACATGCTAGTCAAATGTCATCTCTTAGCATTCGTGAGGGAAGTAAGTATTTATAGAAATCAAGAGCTTGACTCTGTCGTTCAATATGCTAGAATAGAAACATGCGATGAGTCGATTGGCTCTTTAGAGCCTTTTGCGCTGAGGAGGTCTACATTAGATTGTAACGCAGGAGCGGACCTTGAGTAGTTGTGTGAACCTGCTACTCTCATCGAAAGATGCCTCCTATCCCTTACCATTTGGTAGGGGCTTTTCTTTATTCTTGGCCTTTTAACCCTTTTCAACTGGGCTTAAACGTAGTATAATAGATTCACTAAACTAAATTGATAGAAAATTCCGAAAGAGGTTTTACTATGGGATACACAGTTGCTGTTGTCGGTGCTACAGGTGCCGTCGGTGCTCAAATGATTAAAATGTTGGAAGAATCAACACTTCCAATCGATAACATTCGCTACCTTGCGTCTGCTCGTTCTGCAGGCAAAGTCTTGCAATTTAAAGGCCAAGACGTGACCATCGAAGAAACGACTGAAGACGCATTTGAAGGTGTAGATATTGCACTTTTCTCAGCTGGTGGATCTACCTCTGCTAAATATGCACCATACGCCGTTAAAGCTGGTGCAGTAGTCGTTGATAATACATCATACTTCCGTCAAAACCCAGATGTACCATTGGTTGTACCTGAGGTCAATGCACATGCGCTTGATGCTCACAACGGTATTATTGCTTGCCCTAACTGTTCAACTATTCAAATGATGGTTGCCCTTGAGCCAGTTCGTCAAAAATGGGGCCTGGACCGTATCATCGTGTCAACTTACCAAGCCGTATCAGGTGCTGGTATGGGAGCAATCCTTGAAACACAACGTGAGTTGAAAGAAGTTTTGAATGATGGCGTTAACCCACGTGATGTCAAAGCTGAAATCTTGCCATGTGGTGGTGATAAGAAACACTATCCAATCGCCTTTAACGCCTTGGCTCAAATCGACGTCTTCACTGAAAATGACTACACTTACGAAGAAATGAAGATGACAAACGAAACTAAGAAAATCATGGAAGACGATAGCATTGCTGTATCAGCAACATGTGTGCGTATTCCAGTCTTGTCAGCTCACTCAGAGTCAGTCTACATTGAAACAAAAGAAGTGGCACCAATTGACGAAGTGAAAGCTGCTATTGCAGAATTCCCAGGTGCAGTCCTTGAAGACGACGTTGCTAACCAAGTCTACCCACAAGCCGTTAATGCTGTAGGTTCACGTGATACATTCGTCGGACGTATCCGTAAAGACTTGGATGCTGAAAAAGGTATCCACATGTGGGTTGTTTCAGATAACCTCCTTAAAGGTGCCGCTTGGAACTCAGTCCAAATCGCAGAAACACTTCACGAACGTGGTTTGGTTCGCTCAACTTCAGAATTGAAATTTGAATTGAAATAGGGAGCGAAACAGAAATCAGTAAGGATTTAGTGTTGTACTTGAATACTAAAATCATGCTGAATCCTATAAAGCAGAGAGACTTCTCTCTGTTTTTTGTTTATTGGCCATCAATTGAAACAGTCAGTCCTCATGTTTTCAGAAAATTGTCAACTTATCTGTCTGTCTGGTCAAAATTATGGTAAAATGGAAAGGATTAGAAAACGGTTGAAGGAGAATATTATGTCAATTGATCAATTAAGAGATGTCAAACTGATCACAGCCCTTATTACACCTTTCCACGAAGATGGATCAATCAATTATGATGTCCTTCCAGAATTGATTGAGCATCTTTTGGCTCACCATACAGAAGCTCTTCTTTTGGCGGGAACAACGGCTGAAAGTCCAACACTTACTCACGATGAGGAGTTGGAACTCTTTGCGGCTGTTCAGAAAATTGTTAATGGACGTGTGCCATTGATTGCTGGTGTCGGTACCAACGATACACGCGACTCAATCGAGTTTGCTAAAGAAGTTGCCAAATTTGGTGGTTTCGCAGCTGGTCTTGCTATCGTGCCTTACTACAACAAGCCATCACAAGAAGGTATGTACCAACACTTCAAAGCCATTGCGGATGCTTCTGATTTGCCAATTATCATCTACAACATCCCTGGTCGTGTGGTTGTTGAAATGGCTCCTGATACCATGCTTCGTTTGGCTGAACATCCAAATATCATTGGTGTTAAAGAATGTACCAGCCTTGCTAATATGGCCTACCTTATCGAGCACAAACCTGAAGATTTCTTGGTTTATACCGGTGAAGATGGGGATGCCTTCCACGCTATGAACCTTGGTGCTAACGGTGTCATCTCAGTAGCCTCTCATACAAACGGTGATGAGATGCATGCCATGCTTGAAGCTATTGAAAATAGTGACCTCAAGACAGCAGCAGCTATCCAACGTAAATTCATTCCTAAAGTTAACGCTCTCTTCTCAGTACCAAGCCCTGCACCTGTTAAGGCTGTTCTTAACCATCTTGGTTTCGAAGTTGGACCACTTCGTTTGCCATTGGTTGCATGTACTTCAGAAGAAGCCAAGCGTATCATCAAGGTTGTCCTTGAAGAAGATGTCGAAGCAACACGTGAGACAGTTACAGGTGTTGTTCGTCCAGATTATTAAGAAAATGAAGTTGAGCAGCTTGCTCAGCTTTTTTTAGTCGAATAGGTTAAATCTCACAAAAATCAGGGATATAGGCTCTAAAAGCAGTTTTCTATCATGAAAATTTGCTTTTTTTGATATAATTAGAGTTAGTGTGCTTAAAAAGAAAGGAAGTTTTATGAATCAACTTGAACAAAAACTTGAGCAGGATTTTGGTATTGTTTTTAGCCAAAAAGAGCTCTTAGAAACAGCATTTACCCATACCTCATATGCCAATGAGCACCGCCTCCTAAACATTTCACATAATGAACGTTTGGAATTTTTAGGAGACGCGGCTCTGCAATTAGTCATTTCCGTTTATCTTTACAATCGTTACCCTAACAAGCCAGAGGGGGAAATGTCTAAGATGCGTAGTACTATCGTTCGTGAAGAAAGTTTGGCAGGTTTTACAAAGGCTTGCGGATTCGAGCAGTATATTCGTCTTGGTAAAGGGGAAGAAAAATCCGGTGGACGTGAACGTGCCACTATCCTAGGTGACCTCTGGGAGGCCTTCCTCGGTGCCCTTTATCTGGATCAAGGCTTGCCTGCAGTTGAGAAATTCTTGAATCAGGTCATGATTCCTCAGGTTGAAAAGGGGAACTTTGACCGCGTAACAGACTATAAGACAGCCTTGCAAGAGCGTCTTCAGGTCAATGGTACGGTTGATATTACTTATACCGTTATTGATGAGTCTGGACCAGCTCATGCCAAAGAATTTACTATGCAGGTAGCTGTTGATGGTAAGGAGCTCAGCACAGGTCTTGGAAAATCTAAGAAATTAGCTGAACAGGCAGCGGCTAAGGCTGCCCTTGAACAACTAGGAAATTAAGCATGTATTTGAAATCAATTGAAATGCAGGGCTTTAAATCCTTTGCGGACAAGACGCAAGTCGTCTTTGACAAGGGAGTGACAGCCGTTGTAGGTCCAAATGGATCGGGAAAATCAAATATTACAGAAAGTCTACGCTGGGCATTGGGTGAATCATCTGCCAAGAGTTTGCGTGGAGGCAAGATGCCTGACGTTATTTTTGCAGGGACAGAGGTTCGTAAGGCTCTCAACTATGCGGAAGTGGCAGTCACTCTTGATAACAGTGATGGCTTTATCGCGGGTGCTGGTGAAACCATTCGTGTGGAGCGTCACATTTATCGAAACGGTGACAATGATTACTTGATTGATGGTCGTAAGGTTCGTCTGCGTGATATTCATGACCTCTTTATGGATACAGGCCTGGGGCGTGATTCTTTTTCCATTATTTCCCAAGGTCGTGTTGAGGCTATTTTTAATGCCAAACCTGAAGAACGCCGCGCTATTTTCGAAGAAGCAGCAGGGGTTCTCAAATATAAGACACGTAAGAAAGAAACGGAAAGCAAGCTTAATCAAACTCAGGATAATCTTGATCGTTTGGAAGATATCATCTACGAGCTAGATGGTCAGGTTAAACCCCTTGAAAAACAAGCAGCCACAGCCAAACGTTACTTGGAATTAGATGAAGAGCGTAGACAGACACAGCTTAATCTTTTGGTCCACGATATTGAAGTTGGTAAAAAAGATTTGTCCAAAACGCAAGAGGATTTGGCAGAGGTCAAGGACAAATTAACCAGTTATTATGAGAAACGTCATCGTCTAGAGTCTGAAAACCAAGAACTTAAGCAAAAACGTCATCAAATTTCAGAACAAATTTCTTCAGACCAACAAACCTTGGTGGATGTCACACGTCTTATTAGCGACTTTGAGCGTCAAATTGATCTTTATACCATGGAGAGTCAACAGCGTTCAGAGAAAAAAGAAGAAACTGAAGCTCGTCTCAGTGAGCTAGAGCATTTGAAAGCAGAGGCAAGAGCATCCCTTGATAAGGTTAATCAAGGCCAAGTTGAATTGAATGCTGAGTTGGATAGCCTTGCCAAAGAGTTGATTGCTATTCAAAAAGAACTAGAGCAATTTTCTGATGATCCAGATACACTTATTGAACGTTTACGTGAGGACTATGTTGGTCTGATGCAGGAGGAAGCCAAAGTTTCCAACAGTTTGACTCAGGTCACCCACGACATGGACAGTCAGACACAAGCGCTCGAGGCACAAGCTGAAGAATATAAACAAGCTCAAGCGGATTTACTTTCCGCTCAGGAAGTGGCTAGCGAAGCCCAAAAAGCTTATCAAGCAGCCCAAGAGAGTCTTCAAAGCCTCTTAGCTAGTTACAAAGAAAAGGCTCAGGCTTATCAAGCTCTTGATAAGGACTACCAAGAAGCTCAAAAGCAGATGTTTGACCTCATGGATTATCTTAAAAGTAAAGATGCCCGTCGTCAAAGTCTAGAATCTATCCAGAAAAATCATTCTAATTTCTATGCAGGGGTGAAGGCTGTCCTTCAAAATGCCCAATCCATTCAGGGAATTATTGGCGCAGTCAGTGAACACTTAACCTTTGACACGCGTTATCAGACTGCTCTTGAGATTGCTATGGGAGCTAGCGGGCAAAACATTATTGTTGAGGACGAAGCGGCTGCTAAGCGTTCGATTGACTACTTGAAACGAAATC
Organism: Streptococcus sp. CCH5-D3; assembly: GCF_001556435.1. Lineage (NCBI taxonomy): Bacteria > Bacillati > Bacillota > Bacilli > Lactobacillales > Streptococcaceae > Streptococcus > Streptococcus sp. CCH5-D3. The sequence continues at coordinate 8,909 of NZ_LSIW01000012.1, read as the reverse complement.
GTCAGGGACGTGCGACCTTCTTGCCTTTGACCACTATTAAGCCACGTCAACTTAATGGACAATTTGCTCAAAATCTTGCCAATGCACCAGGTTTTATAGGTATGGCTTCCGATTTGGTTACCTATGAGGACCGCCTATCTAATATTTTCCAAAACCTCCTAGGGGTTACGGCAATCTTTGATACCATTGACAATGCCAATAAGGCGGCTCGAGCGGTTCGTTTTCAAGTGCGTATGGTTACTCTTGATGGCTCTGAGATTCGTCCAGGTGGTGCCTTTGCTGGTGGTACCAACAAACAAAATAATAGTCTCTTTATCAAGCCTGAACTAGATGCATTGACTGCTGAAATTAACCAGATTAAGGCTCAATTAAGTGATAGTGAAGCCAAAGTTGAATCCCTTAAGGTTAAACGTAAGGCTCTGCAGAAAGAGCTAGAAGATCTTAAGGTAGATGGTGAGAATGCTCGTCTGCAAGAGCAAAAACTAGGCTTAGAACATCAACAAGCCTTGTCAGATTTAGAGAAAAATCAAGTCTTAGTAGATAGTTTCAAACAGGATTCTCAGGGAACTGAAGGTGCAAATCTGCAAGATAAGGCTGAGCAACTTAAAGCTGAGTTAGTGCAAATTGCATCCAAGCGTGAGGCCATTAACGACCGTATTGAGGCCATTAAGGAAGATAAAGATGCTCTTGGTCAACAAAAACAGGTTCTCCTAGACAAGCAATCTGAACTTCAGTTGAAGGAACGTGACTTGCAGGCAGAATTGCGTTTTGCGAAGACAGAAAGCAATCGTCTTCAAGCTGACTTATCTGAGTTAATGAAAGAATCGGATAGTCTTAAGGCGCTCCTTAACAACCAGGTTGATGAAGACCAAACTGACCGACTTCCCCATCTGCAAGCGCAGCATAAAGAGGCTGTTCAACGTAAAGACAATTTGGAACAAGCTCTTGTCCGTGCCAAGATTCAGGTGCAAGATTACGAAGGTCAGTTGGAGGATTTGGAGGAGCGTTTGGCAAAAGCTGGCAATCGTAACGAGGATTTGATTCGTCAACAGACTCGCTTGGAAGAACGTGAAAGTCAGATTAGTCAATCACTTCGTAAGTTTGCGACTCAGTTGGCTGAAGATTATCAGATGACGCTCGAAGCAGCCAAAGGTCAGGCTAGCCCTCTTGACAATGTCGAACAAACCCGCCAGAATCTGCAAGGTCTTGAGCGTTCGATTAAAGCTTTGGGGCCAGTCAATGTGGATGCTATTGCCCAATTTGAAGAGGTTAAGCAACGTTTAGATTTCTTGAACGGCCAAAAGGATGATTTGCTCGAAGCCAAGAGTCTCCTTCTAAATACCATTAATGACATGGATGATGAAGTGAAATCACGCTTTAAAGCAACCTTTGAGGCTATCCGAGAAAGCTTTAAACAAACCTTTACGCAGATGTTCGGTGGAGGTTCAGCTGACTTGATTTTGACCTCAGACAATCTTCTAGAGGCTGGAGTTGAAATTTCTGTTCAGCCACCAGGTAAGAAAATTCAATCACTTAACCTTATGTCAGGTGGCGAGAAAGCCTTGTCAGCTTTGGCCCTTCTCTTTGCCATCATTCGTGTTAAGACTATTCCATTTGTTATCCTAGACGAAGTAGAAGCGGCTTTGGATGAAGCCAATGTTAAACGCTTCGGTGACTACCTTAATCGTTTTGACAAGTCAAGTCAATTTATCGTAGTTACCCACCGTAAGGGAACGATGTCTGCAGCAGACTCTATTTATGGAGTAACCATGCAGGAATCAGGTGTCTCGAAAATCGTTTCAGTCAAACTGAAAGACCTTGATTTAGACTAAAAATAAATTATATTTTCATGAAAGATAGTTGATAGCTTTATCACTATCTTTTTTCATAGTCTTAAAAAATTTGCAAAGACTTTCAGAAAAAAATAAAGTTTGCGCTTTCAAAATTACGCAATCGATTGCGTAAAATGGCATAACAAAGGCTATGATTAGGATTTTAGGGTTTATGAGAAAGAGGACGACTTGTCATTTCACACTGACATGTTACAATATTTAAGGAAATGTCATATGGGGATATGGTGTTTTTTGAAGTTAGTTATAGTGTATGTGTTAAGATACGATTTTCTGGACACATTTTAGGCTTCGAGTAAACAAGTCTAAGAAGTCTTCTTTCGAGCGAAAAATCCAGGCTGGGAAACCTGGATTTTTCTTTGTCTTTTTAGTTTATTGGTCACCTTTCTTAGCTTGAGATTTGGCTTGTTTGATACCAGCATTGACCAAGCCCTGCATGATAGCCCCAAAAAGGATAGCTTCAAAAATGCCTGATAGCATATTATGGATTGAGAATAATTCTGTCAAATAGTCTTTATTGTCAACTAAGAAGTGAACTAGGGGCATGCCTAAGAACATGCTAATCCCAAAGTATAAACCTGACTTAAGCCCCACGTGCTTAAGTTGTTTTTTCTCTTTCTCAGTCAGTTCTTCCTCGTCAAAAGCATTAACAGCACTTATCTTTAACTTATAAGTAAGGATGCTGCTAACTAACAGAATGATAATCAAGAGGAGGATAGGATAAATACGGGCCACAAGTTCAGGGTACTTAAAGCCTATAAGAAAGGCAATACAATTACCACAAAGTAAGGTAAAGAAAAGAACTACGAAAGCTATGTTACCCATTCGATCAACCTGTTGGCGCTTTTGTTCATCTAAAGGACCTGTGATACCATAAAAACGTTTAATTAGTTTGTCAGTGAAAGTTTCTTTAATCATGATTTACCTCTTTCTATCTTATATCTCTATTCGGATTTTCATCCCAAAAGAGACTGTTAAGATCCGTATCTAGAGCTTTAGCTAGATTAAGACAGAGCTCTAGTGTTGGGTTATATTTGTTATTTTCGATCATATTAATGGTCTGTCGGGAAACACCAATAGATTTTGCAAGTTCTAATTGCGAAAACCCTAAATTCTTTCTAAATTCCCTGACATGATTCATAATGGGCCTCCTTCTGAAAGACAAGCTAATATGTTGCTGTAAGTCGCAATTTATTAATTATGTCAACTTTATCTGACATAATTGTAGCAAATTTATATAGGTGTGTCAATTATCTTAGACATTTTTTCCGTTTTGGCATTAACTAAAGGATTCTTTGTCAGCTCTTGAAAGCTTTTTGTTTTTTTGGTAAAATTGATAGTAATTGAATAGAAGTCGTAGAGACTAGTAACCTTATGGAAATTGACAGGGATTGGAGGCCGTGGACTGGAAGCCTCCTCAAGGGAAGTTTGGCGAATTCACTCATGAAGACGACTGACGAATCAAGGTCTGGGAAACTAGATAAAAACGGATGGTACCGCGTGTCAACGCTCCGGGTTGGAGTTTTGGCATGTGGTTTTTTGTTTGCGATTCGAAATTGTTACATCAGAAAGGAATCTCATGGATTTACAAACACAATTGCAAGAGTTGAAAACCTCAACACAGGCTAAATTGGCTGAAATGCGTGGTGAACACTCTAAAGAATTACAAGAATTGCGTGTTGCAGTTTTAGGTAAAAAAGGCTCTTTGACGGATCTTTTGAAGGGACTTAAAGACCTTCCTAATGAAGAGCGCCCTAAAGTTGGTAAAATGGTCAACGAAGTTCGTGACGTTTTGACTGAAGCTTTTGACGAAGCAGCTAAAATTGTTGAAGCAGCTAAAATTCAAGCACAACTTGACTCTGAAAGTCTTGACGTAACTCTTCCAGGACGCCAAGTCAAACTCGGGAACCGTCATATTCTTAGCCAAACAGCTGAGGAAATCGAAGACATTTTCTTGGGGATGGGCTTCCAAATCGTTGATGGTTTTGAAGTTGAGACTGACTATTATAACTTTGAACGTATGAACTTGCCTAAGGACCACCCAGCGCGTGACATGCAAGATACTTTCTATATTACGGAAGAAATTTTGCTGCGTACTCACACAAGTCCTGTTCAAGCTCGTACGCTTGATAAACACGATTTTTCTAAAGGTCCACTTAAGATGATCTCACCAGGACGTGTTTTCCGTCGTGATACAGATGATGCTACTCACAGTCACCAGTTCCACCAAATCGAAGGTTTGGTCGTTGGTAAAAACATCTCAATGGGTGATCTTAAGGGAACGCTTGAGATGATTATCCAAAAAATGTTTGGTGCAGAACGTCAAATCCGTTTGCGTCCTTCTTACTTCCCATTCACTGAGCCTTCAGTTGAGGTTGACGTGTCATGCTTCAAGTGTGGTGGTAAAGGATGTAACGTATGTAAAAAGACAGGTTGGATTGAGATCCTTGGTGCTGGTATGGTTCACCCACAAGTGCTTGAGATGTCAGGTGTTGATTCTGAAGAATATTCAGGTTTCGCCTTTGGTCTTGGTCAAGAACGTATTGCCATGCTTCGCTATGGTATCAACGACATCCGTGGTTTCTATCAAGGGGATGTTCGTTTCTCAGAACAGTTTAAATAAGGTTTAGGAGGTTGTCATGTCAGTAGTTATTCGTAAGGTTCTTCCGGAAGAAGTAGCAGAATTAAAAGTTATCTCCGAAGATACCTTTAGAGAGACTTTTGCTCATGATAATACCGAGGCCCAGTTGCAAGGTTACTTCGACACCGCACTTTCTGAAGAAGTTCTCTTAGATGAAATCACTCATGAAGAATCGCGCTACTTTTTCATTCTCGTTGATGGTGAAAGGGCTGGTTTTCTAAAAACTAATGTCGGATTTGCCCAAACAGAGCAGCACCTAGACAATGCCTTTGAAATTCAGCGTATTTATATCAGTCAGGCCTTTCAAGGCATGGGTTTGGGTAAGCAACTCTTTGAATTTGCATTGCAGGAAGCCCGTGATCTAGGTGGTGATTGGGCCTGGTTGGGTGTTTGGGAAAGAAATTTCAAAGCACAGATTTTTTACGATAAATATGGCTTTGAAAAATTTGCAGAACACAATTTTCCGGTCGGTGATGGTAAAGTGGACTGCGATTGGTTACTTAAATTAAAACTATAAACCTATTATTAAGTTGATAGAGAGGAGTTTATAGGGCGATTAAACGTGTCAGTTCGTCTTCCTCTTATATCAGCTATACATATTCCTATATTACAGAAAGGATTTGAATACGACCTCAAAGTTCGAGATTTAGATAAGTCGCTACTGAAATTAGGATTTCAGGCGACTTCCTAAAATCTTGTCACTTTGGTCCTTGCTCTGCAAGGACATGGTCTTAATATCATAATTATGCTAGTTAGTTATAAATGGTTAAAAGAGTTGGTTGATGTGGATGTTACCACTGCTGAACTCGCTGAAAAAATGTCGACGACAGGTATTGAAGTGGAAGGTGTTGAAACACCTGCTGAAGGCTTGTCTAAATTGGTTGTTGGTCATGTCTTGTCATGTGAAGATGTGCCTGAAACACACTTGCACTTGTGTCAAGTAGATACAGGAGATGCTGAAGGTCCACGTCAAATTGTTTGTGGAGCTCCAAATGTCACTGCTGGAATCAAGGTCATTGTTGCCATTCCTGGTGCACGCATTGCGGATAATTACAAAATTAAAAAAGGGAAGATTCGAGGCATGGAATCTCTCGGTATGATCTGTTCTTTGGCAGAACTTGGACTTCCGGATAGCATTATTCCTAAGGAATTTGCAGATGGAATCCAAATTTTGCCTGAAGATGCTGTACCTGGAGATAGCATTTTCCCATATCTCGACCTTGATGATGAAATCATCGAATTGTCAATCACACCTAACCGTGCTGATGCTCTTTCTATGCGTGGTGTGGCCCATGAAGTCGCTGCAATCTATGGTAAATCTGTTCACTTCCCAGAAAAAACAGTCACAGAAGACAGCAAGCCAGCTTCTGATAAGATTTCAGTAGCTATCGAAAGCGATAAAGTGGCTACTTATGCTAGCCGTGTGGTTGAGAATGTTACTGTTCAACCAAGTCCACAATGGTTACAAAACATTCTTATGAATGCTGGTATCCGTCCAATCAACAATGTGGTAGATGTGACAAACTATGTTCTTCTTTACTTTGGACAACCAATGCATGCCTTTGATTTGGACAAATTTGAAGATTCACGAATCGTTGCCCGTGATGCCCGTGAGGGTGAAAAATTGGTGACTCTCGATGGTGAAGAACGTGAATTGACTACTGAAGATATTGTTATTACAGTTGCTGACAAACCAGTTGCCCTAGCAGGTGTTATGGGTGGCGCTTCAACTGAAATTGACAACAATTCTAAAAATGTTGTTCTCGAAGCTGCTGTATTTGATGGTAAATCAATTCGTAAGACAAGTAGTCGCCTCAACCTTCGTTCAGAATCATCATCACGTTTTGAAAAAGGTATCAATAACGATACTGTCCTTGAAGCGCTTGATTTTGCTGCAGCAATGTTGCAAGAATTGGCAAATGGAACGGTGCTTGCAGGCCGTGTTCAAGCGGGATCAGTTGATACAGAGCCAGTTCAAGTTTCTACAAGTCTTGACTATGTGAATGTTCGCCTTGGTACAGAATTGACTTTTGCAGATATTGAAGATGTCTTTGCGAAACTTGGTTTTGGATTGACAGGTGATGCCGATAAATTCACAGTATCTGTACCACGTCGTCGTTGGGATATCAGTATCCAAGCAGACCTGGTTGAGGAAATTGCACGTATCTACGGCTATGAAAAATTGCCTACGACACTTCCAGAAGCAGCAGGAACGGCCGGTGAATTGACTGAAACACAAGCACTTCGCCGTAAGGTTCGTAGCATTGCTGAAGGTGCTGGATTGACTGAAATCATCTCATATGCTTTGACAACACCTGAAAAAGCCGTTGAATTTGCTGCGACACCAAGTAATTTGACTGAGTTGATGTGGCCAATGACTGTTGACCGTTCAGCTCTCCGTCAGAATATGGTTTCTGGCATGCTTGATACTGTTGCTTACAATGTTAACCGTAAGAATAGTAACGTTGCTATTTACGAAATCGGTAAGGTCTTTGAACAAAAGGGTAATCCAAAAGAGGAATTGCCAAATGAAATCAATACCTTTGCCTTCGCTATTTCTGGTCTTGTAGCTGAAAAAGATTTCCAAACCAAAGCAACGCCAGTTGATTTCTTCTATGCCAAAGGTATTGTTGAAGCACTCTTTGATAAACTTGAAGTTTCAGTTGACTATGTACCAACAAAAGACCTAGCAAGCATGCACCCAGGTCGTACAGCTGCTATTGTCCTTGATGGTCAAACTATTGGATTCCTTGGTCAAGTACACCCTCAAACCGCTAAGAACTACGGTATTCCAGAAACTTATGTGGCTGAAATTAATCTTAACGCTGTAGAGGAAGCCTTGCAACCCGATCAACCATTTGTTGAAATCACAAAATTCCCTGCAGTATCACGTGATATCGCCCTTCTTCTTAAGGCTGACATCACCCATCAAGAAGTTCTGGATGCTATTAACTCTGCTGGAGTGAAACGCTTGGTTGCCGTTAAACTCTTTGACGTTTATGCAGGTGAAAAACTTGGTTCAGGAATGAAATCAATGGCTTATAGCCTTACCTTCCAAAATCCAAATGACAACCTTACAGACGAAGAAGTTGCCAAATACATGGAAAAAATTACTAAAGCTCTCACTGAAAAGGTCGAAGCAGAAGTACGTTAATCATTAGAAAATCCATCTGAGAAGATGGATTTTTAAGTGATTAGACGATATTACATAAAGGAGATAATTTGTTTTTAGAGTTCTTTGACGGGGTATGGGGACATTACACTTTTGAATCTGATAAAGTCAATGTACTGATTGATGGACTACCCAGTTTTGCTTATCCCTTGGGGCAAGTAATATTTGTATTATTAGTCTACAGGTTACTTGTTCATCAATGTTTTAAAAAATTTTTAACCATGTCACCTCAGGATATTTGGACTTGGCATAAAGAAACGTTCTGCAAAAGTAAATTATCTTTCATTGCCATCCCAATAGTTTATCTGTTTGTTTTCGGAATGACCTATGTTTTGGTTGAGGATGTTTTGACTACATTCACTATTTACAAAGACTATAGAGGCCCTATAGCTAAAACCATTGATGGAAAAGTTGAACAAATAGATATTAGTCATGTTGGGACAAAAACGAGTAGTGCTAGGATTAATGCTCACTTTGTAAGCTCTGACGGGCAGACTTATGACATTCACCTGATAAACGGTGACAAGAGAATCGCTAATTATATGCGGCATCATGAGTCAGATTCCTATACTGCAACGCTTTCCTTTGATAAACATGGTAAACCAGTTTATATTTCTAAATTCTGGGAATAAGCAGTCTGGATAGCTCTTTCAGGGATTTGCACTTGACAAATATGTAAATTCTCTGCATAATAAAAGAAAAAAACTTGAAAAGAGGGTAGCCATGCAAATTATAAAACGTAATGGTCAAGTTGCTGAATTTGATCCTGATAAAATCTACCAAGCCATCTTAAAAGCAGCCCAGACTGTGTATGTTATTGATGATGCTTGGCGCCAAAACCTAGCTCAAGTAACTCGTAAAGTAGTGCTTGATCTTCAAGACGCCCAAGTGGAACGCCCAACCATTAACATGATTCAGTCACTGGTTGAAAATCGTCTTATGGAAGCTGGTTTTATCAATATTGCTGAACATTATATTTCATATCGCTTACAACGTGATTTGGAGCGTAACGGTTATGGAGACAAGGTGATTGTCCATCTTCGCTTTGAACAGACTAAATAAACAAAGGCCATCAAGCGATGGCTTTTGTTGTGTCTAATTATGTGACTTTAAGTCCGTTTCGCTCCGAAGGTGCGAAACAGATAAACCACCCGCTATGCGGGTGCGCATTGAAGGTTATACCGTCATAACAAAAAACTCCAAACGAGTTACAATATAGGTGTTCAAGCCAATTGTAAAACGAAAG
>NZ_LSIW01000119.1:0-2486 GCF_001556435.1 Streptococcus sp. CCH5-D3 | reverse complement strand
TTGTAGTTCACAAAATCAAGAAAAATTCCTTCTATTTTCTATTATGCTTTTTTTTTATTTTATTTTAGACTATTTTTTCTGACCAACTTTAAAAGTTAACGCGTCACTCTCGCTTTAAGCTTTTCAAAATTGAAAGAAACATGTGTAAAAAACAACATAATATCTTAAAAGAAAGGAAAATATTCTTTTATGATAAAAAAATATAACGAAAAAGATCTCATTAATAATGAGCAACATATCTATGATTGTTTTTCCAACACGACCGCTTTCTTAGGATTAGATAGAGTTGAAGTTAGCATAAAAGGAGAAATAGAGTTCGACGCAACCAAGTTACAAATTTTCTCAAAAAAAAATAAAAAACTCACTGTTATAAAATATATTGATTCACGATATGAATATATTCGAATTAACAATTCTACTTTTGGTTTGCTAGAAATTAAATTAAATCCGTACGATAATTCTTTGGTTTGTCATGTTCAAATCAATCATGGAGGACTTAATTTTGAAACAAATTCACTGTCCTCGTTCAAAGAGAAATTACACAATTTTCTTAACTTTGTTGAATGTAACGCAGGAATTACTATCTATCCTGACTCAATTGAATACAGGGAACTTGAACTAGCTTTTACATTCGCAACAAATCGTCAAATTCATATACAAACACGCGCCTTACTCTTAAGATTTTTATCAAATAATGTTAACATTACTATCATAAACGATGAAAATCAGGGAATTCTAAAAGCTGGGAAATACAAAAATGAAAAACATATCTTTTACGATAAAATCAAAAAAGCTAAAAGAAATAAACAAATTCCCGAAGAACTATGTCATGATATTGATGTTTATAGATACGAAATCACATTAAATAAACAAAAGATAAACTATTTGTTCAGTTCTACCAATATTAATAGTATTGATGAAACCGATATTATAAATTATTTTAAGGGTAAGGTTCAAAAAGGAATTGAAAATCTTACTAAGCAAATAAATATATCTATTAAAAAGACTCAAAAAGCACTTGAAGAAGCTAGGACTATACAAAAACACCCCTACAATGCTACAAATACTTTTTTTGCAAGATTAATCAACGACCCTTTGAATAGCTTTCAACCAATGACACTTGATGAAGAAATTTTTTGTTATCTAAAACTGAAACAAAATTTTGTCTCAGCATCAAACATAGCACGTACCAAAAAAAGACTAATTGAACACAGCTTCAAACATTCACGCGGCTTTAGGGAAAATTACTTTTTATCAGAAATGATTACTTGGCAAACTCTACGAATTTTGAAACTAATGCTAGATGCTACTGACTTTTGTAAAACATATGGTTTGGGGTGTCAATTGTCTAAAAATAATTCTAAACCAAAGTGCTTAGTTTTTAATAACTATACTGAAGAAGAAAGACGTACAATTCTCTATCAAAATATCAAAAGTTTCAAAAAAAATAAAATTATGGATATTCATGAAATTATTTCTAAAAGACTAGCTAATTTACCAACAGAGATTGAAAATAGTAATCATGATGTCAAATATTTTTCAGTAGTTTAATATATATTTTTTTATTACTACACTCATAAATCTTGATTTAACAACATTTTTAAAAAAAATTCTCTTCCGATCTGGAAGAAAATTTTAAACTAAAAATCGATTAATTATATTTGGTTTCCCACCAAATACTCCACCAGAAATAAATTCTGGTGGAGTATTTTTTATAGCAAATTTACTTATTTCAATAGTCTTAATAAAATTGATAGTCTCCATTGTAATTGATACAATTCTAAATCATGTTCAACCACTATTAGTTCAGCTTGTAGATATACTTTATCAATACAATCTATATTTTCCTTTAGATTCATTAACAATGCTTCTGTATTAAAACTATTCATAACTTTAGATGAAAGCTGATTATCGATTTTTTCATTAATTAATACTTTTAGTTGCTCACTCCCTGTTTCCTTATAAAGCAAGCAATATTTCAATAAACTTAAAAGCATTAGGGCACTATCTTTAGATATATCATCAATAATTGATAATGAAGTATAAATCAATAGCTGATATGCTCCATATGAAAGAAAAAATTTTTCTATTATTTCATAGTAATTATTTGACGGAGAACTCTTCTCTAATAACATAGTAATAAAAGATGAGATGATAAATATCTCAATAAAATAAAGTATTAAGTGTTTAAGTCTTTGATTATTAAATCTACTCATTAATTATACAATCTTCCTCTCTAGCAAATACAACAGAAAACGAATTAAGGCAAAACTAAAAGGAATTAGTAATTTTCAGTCAAAACTAAATCCTTTACTTAATTTATTTATCTAACTTTATGCAGTCAATAACTTTTTCTCAGTATGTTTATTTTATTATATTATCTTTGACTTATTCCACAATTGTATAGTCCCCACTTTGTAGTAAACTCAAAACTTTATTTACAAATTGTGTTGAAAGTAATCCTTCAATATTAGCACCATGAGTCT
>NZ_LSIW01000118.1:0-1896 GCF_001556435.1 Streptococcus sp. CCH5-D3 | reverse complement strand
GTTTACCGTTACTGTGGAAGTAGACTGGGACATTGTCAATGGTTTGTTCACCGGTCAAGGCGTACCAGTTTGGACCAAAGTAATACCAACTACCTTCCCATTCATGGTACTGATTTTTAAGTGCAGCGCCTGTTGCTTCATCCAGATAGTAGATGTGGCTGCTGTTAGGGATAGTATCACTGTAATACGCATAGATGAGCTCACCTCTACTTTGCATTCCGTAGTAGTATTTACGAGTAGGAAGTCCAAAGTAGTAGAGTTCGCCATCGATAACTTGAACGGAGACTAATTTGTTTCCCTTACCGTCTAAATAATACCAGTGATTATCTTTGGTTTTAACGAAACCAGCTTTTGTAACCTTTTTACCATCAAATCCGATATAGTCTCCACTATCTGCGTAGTATGTGAATTCTCCGAAGCCTTGATGACCATCTCCAACGATAAGATTCACTTCTTCACCATGAACAATATGTGTTCCTGAGTAAACTTTTCTACCATCTTGACCAACATAATAGCGTTTGCCATCGACTTCGACGATTTGGTCTCGGACAGCAACACCTGTGTCTTTGTCATAAAAATGATCAGCATTGGCAAAAATACCTTTGGCTTGGACACCGTCTTTATCAAAATAGACTTCTACACCATCTATAGTTTGAGCACCAATTAATTTATCGCCCTTATCATTGACATAGTACCACTTGCCATCTTTTTCGACATAACGGTTGGTAACGAGGGCTCCACTATCTTTATCATAATAATGGCCGTTTGGCGCAAAGTCACCTTTAACTTGAGAATAGTCATCACGGAAGTAGACATTGACATAATCTATCACTTGTTCGCCCTTTAAAGGATAACTAGATTTATCAACATAGTACCATTTACCTCCAGCAGTAACATAACTATTTTTGGCTGTAACTGGAGTCAATTTACCATTTTCATCTGCAATTGATGTTGGGTATCTATCATCTACAGCAATAAAAGTGAAAGCATTGGTGAGGATAGCACCTCTTACGCCGTTAATGTATTTAGAAAACTGAGCATAGTACCAGTTTCCATCAACTTGGAACAGTGGGTTTGGGCTGCCAGGGACATCATCTCTTAGTGAACCAGATTCATCAAAATAGTAGAGTTGTCCATTAATTCGCTTGAATCCATGGACAACATGTCCATTTTCATCAGCATAAACAGAAGGTGTCCAGAGGTATCCTCTCAGGTACATGTATCTGATTTTACCCCAGCCATTATAGACTTTTTGTCCCTGTTCATTGTAATAACTTTCAGTACCATCAGGATTCTTGAATTTAGAATAATAGACCATGTCTGGTTGGAAGTAGTACTCTTTACCGTCGATGGTTTTAGGGCCAGTGTAAATATTACCGTCATTGTCATAGTAGTAATAAATGTCGTCGCTGGTTCCGTTAATGTAGCGAGTACTATGGTAGAGGGCAATCTTATTATTCCAAAGTTCGCCATTTTCAGGATGGAAATAATATCCTTTTCCATCAACAACCACTCTTTGCCCTTTTGTTTGAAGCCCCTTGTCATTAAAGTGGTAAGTTTTGTCTCCAATTTCTTGAAGGCCAGTCACTTTTTCACCTGTCTTATCTACATAATACCAGTGGTTATCGCCAGTAGTAACAAAAGATTCAGTTGTTAGATGTCCAAGTTCACCATCATAATAATGTCCATCTTGGGCAAAGTTTCCTTTGACCTGTTTACCATCCTTGTCAAAATAGACATGCTGTCCATCAATTAGGTTTGGACCTGTCAGATCCTTGTCATCTTTTTTGTAATGCCAATTGCCTTGTTCATCACTATACCATTGACCACCCGTGATATTCTTTTCAGCAGAGGGAACTTGAGAATTAGGGGTATCAGTATCACTAGTTGTTGGTG
>NZ_LSIW01000117.1:0-706 GCF_001556435.1 Streptococcus sp. CCH5-D3 | reverse complement strand
GAATCAGCAAGTGCATCTGAGTCAGCATCTGCATCAGAATCAGCAAGCACATCAGCTTCAGCATCTGCATCAGAATCAGCAAGCTCTTCAGAATCAACTTCTGTATCTGAATCAGTATCAGCTTCTGAATCTTACTCAGCATCTGCTAGCCTTTCAGAATCTACATCAACTTCAACTTCAGTTTCAGAATCACTTTCAAGCTCTGAATCAACTTCAGTTTCAATTTCTCAATCAATGTCTGAAAGTGAAACTCCTAAAGTTGGTGAAGTAATCATCACTTACATCCGTGAGAATGATGGTAAAGAAATCCAAAAACCACGTCAAGACACACCAAACTCACCATATGACACTCCATATAACACAACTGAGGAAGGTGAAAAACCTAACACAATCAAGACTCCAGATGGTAAGACATACAAGATCGTACCAAAAGGTGACTACCCAGTAGGTAAAGTTGACGGCGATGGACACCTTGAATCATCTGATCCAATTAAAGGTAAAGTTGATAAACCTAAATCAACAATCACTTACGTTTATAAAGAAGTGAAAGGTAATGTTTACGTTCACTATGTAGACACTGAAGGTAAGACAATCAAAGCATCTGTAACAGATGAAAAAGACCAACCAGTTGATAAAGACTACGATACAGTTGTAGACAACCGTCCAAAAGAAATCGAATTCGAAGGTAAGACATACGAATTGGTAC
>NZ_LSIW01000116.1:0-824 GCF_001556435.1 Streptococcus sp. CCH5-D3 | reverse complement strand
CAAAAAGCTCTATAATCTCTACAGTGGTTTTACCCACTACAGAAATTATAGAGCCATGATTTCCCAAACCACTAGTACAACTAGTCGCTTTCAAGAGACCAAAAGACTCACCCCAGTTTTGGGATGAGTCTTTTCGTTTGAAAACTCAGATGACTTATTAAATCACTTCTACAAGTTTTTTAATTTATCTTAGTCTTCTTTTTTGCGCTTACCTGCCAAAGTAAGTCCAAAAGCTGCAAGAACTCCTCCTAGTACTACAGCTGCTGTAGAGGCTTCTTCTCCTGTCGCTGGGAGGGTAGAATCGTCTTTTTGAGCCGCTGAAATAGTCGCTCTTGCTTTGAGATTCATGTTCTTAGTCGATGAATCCGATGCCTGAACATCTACAGCTGGTGAGACAACCTCAGAGCCTTTACCATTATTAAAGGTATCTGTTGATCCACCCCTTGTTGCAAGCATTGGGACGCTAGCATCTGAGACATTACCTGCTGGGTCTGTCGCTTTCGCTGTCACATTGCCTTCCGGAATATCAACCGTTGGTATGATAGTGGCTTTACCATTAGTATCAGCTGTAGCTTCACCAATCTTGTTACCATCTTTATCAAACAACTCAACCTTAGATCCTGGTTCTGCAATAACATCGATTGGGGTACGAGTACCTGCCTTACCTGTAAGGTCAGTGTTCACAACCGGTGCTGACGGAGCAGTCGTATCAATTCCTTTACCTACAGTCACTGATGTTGGGCGAGAGGTGTTGCCTGCTTCATCTGTTGCAGTCACAGATACTGTAGCACCTTCGTTCAAACCACTTACTGGAACGCTGAAGT
>NZ_LSIW01000115.1:0-339 GCF_001556435.1 Streptococcus sp. CCH5-D3 | reverse complement strand
TAGACACAGCTAGCCATAAGAGTGATGCTGGTACCTATTCTGTGCATCTTTACTATATATTAGATGGTAAACGAACTTATATTACCGAAACTACAGCCAAAGTCCCTGAAACTCAAGTAACAGGAAAATTGACGATTACCAACCAAACGTCTAATGGCTTTGATGTTATCGTTACCAATGTTTCAGGTGGTGGCAAAGAAGTTAAAGAAGTGCGTATCCCAATCTGGTCAGATAAAGATGGTCAAGATGACCTCACTTGGTATCATGCTGATAAACAGTCAGATGGTAGCTACAAGGTTCATGTAGACACAGCTAGCCATAAGAGTGATGCTGGTACCT
>NZ_LSIW01000114.1:0-10053 GCF_001556435.1 Streptococcus sp. CCH5-D3 | reverse complement strand
TAGTATTTGTCTTAGTTTGAAGAACTTTACCAGTTGAATCTTTCAATACAAAGCTGAATTCACCAGCTTTCAACTCTCGACCTGCAAGGGCTTTGCTGAAGTCAAAACGAGTCTTAACTGGAGCTACAACGTAGTTGTTGAAGACTTTATCATCTGCACTTGAAGCAAATCCACCAGTACCACTGTATTTAACTGAAGCTTGCAAATCACCTTTAGAGTTCTCTGTAACAGTAACTGTCATAGTAACTGTCATTGCATCGTAATCAACGTTTGCATCTGAACCTGCAATCTCAGAGATTGTATATTTGTAGGTACCAACTTTATTGAAGCTTAATTTACTAAATGTAGCTTTACCGTTTTTGTTAGTTACAGTTTCTTCATATGAAGGAAGTGATTTGTTTTCATTGACTTCTTTGATCTTGAAGCTGAATTCACCATCAACAAGTACACGTCCTTCAAGTTGTTTTTCAACTTCTGGAGTAACTGTTACAGGTTCTTGTTTGACATAGTAGTAAATAGGTTGTTTGTACGGTGTCAAAGTGTTGAGCAAGTCAACGTTGGTACCGATACCTGTAACTCCACGCTCTAATTGCGCATTATCTGAACCGTGTCCAATTCCATCTCCTAAGAATGGCACGAATACAGAATGATATGGTTCATATCCAGAAGCTTTTTGGAAGTCAAATGGAACTTCTTTACCGTTAGGATATTGTGTGACTGCTCCAGTTTTTGGATTAGTTTCTGTATATGAAATTGTTCTAAGAGGTGTTTTCTTAACAACTAAATCCTGTGAATTCCATTCACCTGGTTTAATCGGCTTAGTTTCTGCTAGCAACATATAGCCATCGGTACTTAATGAACCATCAGAACGTTTGCTTTGTTGTCTTGGATCTAGCAAGTAAACACGAATAACGACTGAACCATCTTCTCCAACAACTTCTTTGATACGTTTGATACCGTAACGGTCCGCATCCATGAATTTCGTACCAACGGTGTAAGGACGACTTACAGTACCTGATTGATCATTTGCATCAGCTGCTTGATAAAGTTTGTATCCATCAAATTGACGTTCGCCAGATGCTGTGAAACGTTGTCCTTCTTCAGCTTTAAGAGTGTATGAAGCTAACTCAACTTCATTGCCATTTTCTTTATAATCTTGAACAGTTTTATCTGTTTTATTGGCGTTAAATGTCGGATTGTTTTTATCAACTACTTTATAGTAAGTTGTTTTATTAATTGTTACTGGTATTTTAGCGTTTGAATCAGTAATTGTACGACCATTGTAAGCTGGTTCAACAACGTTTAAAATATCTGTTGTAGTACGAGCGTTATAAACCGCAGTATAAAGTGCTTGCTCTGCAGGCGTAAGTTGGTGCCCACCAGCTACTAAGTCTGTGATACTCTTTCCAACTGCATAACCATTTTGAATAAATGGTTCTGCTTTTTTACCCTTTGGAGCAGTTCCAGCTTTATAATCTACTTGGAAAGTTAATTGGCTATTAGACGCTGCTGTAGTAGTCGTGAACTTTTGAACCCCACTAGAAGCGGTAATCGTTCTAGTTTCAACTACACTACCAGTATTTTTGTCGAGCAATTCAACCGTTGTATCGGTAGAGTCATCAAATCTCTTATAGGCACGCGCATAATATTTTGTACCATAACGTTCATTGAATTTAGTAAGATCCCAAATAGCATACGTATAGAAGTCGCCTTCTTTAGCTTGGTAACCAGCTGGTACGGTTTGAGATGCAACAGTTGCACCATTTGGATCCGTCATACCAGGTGTAGCAACTTCACCGTCTTTTAGGAAAGTTGCTACAGCAACCGGCTCGTTATTGTGGTCTGTAACAGCACGACGGCTACGACGGCTACGACTTGTTGCCAAAGCACCACCATTTGTCATATCAGTTGCAGCGCGATCAAGTGTTGCACTGCGATCTTCAGCAGCTGCTCTAACTGAGTAAGCACGTGCTGTGACATTTGGCTTAACACTTGTTGCTGCTGCCGCAGTTTCGGCTGCTGCTGTTTCTTCAGCTACTGGAGCGGCTGTTGCAGCAGTACGATTAGCCGCTGTTGCAGCTGGAGTTGCTGCAGCGGTTGTCGCTGAAGCTGTTGTTTCAACGTTGTTGCTAGCTGCATTTGTAGATGCCGCTGTAGCTGGTTTAGCTGTTTCTGTAGCAGCTTTTTCAGTTGGTTTTGCAGTCTCTGAAGCTGGTTTAGCTGCTTCAGGTTTTGCAGTTTCTGTAGCTTGTTTGTCAGTTGTCTCTGCGGCAGCCTTATCTGTTGTTGAAGCTTCTGGCGTCAAGTTAAATGTTGACGCAGTTGCCTCAGTTGAAGATACAGCTGCAGTAGGATCTGCTTGAGCTGTTGATGCTGTTGACGTCTCAACCAGGTCTGAAGAACTCTCGCCCTCAACTGATGAACCAGGATTTGATGAAGAAGCGTCAGGCGCTGTTACCTCATCAGCCTGTGCAGTATGAGCAGCAAAGAGTGCCGTTCCTAGCAAGACTGAAGCGACACCAAACGAATATTTACGCAATGAAAAGCGTTGGCGTCTGTTGAAAATGTCTTTCATTTCAAGTCTCCCTCTGTATGAAATAGTTAGTTATAGGTCACGAGTATACAAGAATCCTATACTTGAACTCATGATTCTATTACATTCTAACATTCTGACAATTTATGGTCAAGTGATTAAGTCAACTTTTTTAAAAAAAATCAAGTTGTCTGACAATTCAACCAACAACTTTTGCTCGTTTTTTATTCTTACAAGTGTAAAACCCTTGATTTTATTTGCTTTATACCGTTTTCAAATTTCTATTTTATTTTCTTTTCATTCCTAACTTTCTCATGATTTTCACGGAAGATGTTAGACTTATGAGAGGATTTAACTCATTTTATTGGCTGATTTCCTCACTTTGATTCTAATTTTTACCTTCTTATTACAAACCATCCGATTCTGTAACACCCTCGATAAACCATTGATACACAATTTAATAATCCCCTTTCACGACTAAGGTCTCCCATTAGCATTTCAAAAACACTAAAAAACCCAAGTATTATAGACTTGGGTTCATAGTCTTATGGGTTTCAGAGGTAAGTTCCTCTATTTTTTTCTGATATGGTTGTCATTCCAAGTCTGCAATTCTTGGTAGGACTTGACTTTCCCTTCTTCCTGAGTCGGTCTAAATGCCCTAACCGGTAACTCGTAGGCATCCTGGCCTTCAGGTGCCACCCAATGGAGTAAGGTATTGAACCAGGTTTCATTGTTAACCTTGCTTGGAATGGTGTAGATCCTAGCATGTTTGGTCTTAATCGATTCATAAGCATCCTTATGCTCTTTGGCAAAGTTGGTACTATCCATATTGAGGCTTCTGTCTTTTTCAGAAATGTAATAAAGAGCAGGCAGACTCGCAATTGGTGTTTCTCTTGGATAATCTAGATCCTTACCATTAGTTGCATCTGGCCACATCTCAAGTCCAAAAGGCTCTAAAGTCTTACGCATATCAACATTGGCATAATCCAATTCCGAGTCCAAAGTATTCGAGTTAGCTGGAATATTCATTTCCTCAATCTTTTGCGTTTTGAGATTGAGGTATTTTTTATTAGAAGCAAAATCCGCTGATGACGCACCAAAAGGCATTTGTAAGTAAGCTTGCTCATTAAGCATGAAAAGCCTTAGACTTGCCTGATTTAAATAATCTTCATCCCCAGCTTTTTTAGCCAATTTCAAGAGGTCAATTTGTTTAGGTTTTTGATTTGGTTTTTCCGTGTCATACATATAGATATTAAAGTAGTCATACTTATAAAGTGTCTCACCCTTGGCATTTTTCTTACCAGATTCACCCCCCTTGTACTCCTGAGTGACTAAGTATTGACCAGCTACCCCCACAATGTTAAACATGTTTCTATCATGACCAGGATTTGGTGTCACGAGTAAAAATTCCTTATTATCTCCGAAGGTTTTCAGGGTAATTTTGAACAAGGGGTCTTCTGCATTGCTGCCGGAATAGACAGTCGTACTCGACTTACTGGATGTAGCTGAACCTTTGGTAGCCTTACTGCTACCACTCACAGCAAAAAAGATAGCCGTTCCTGCGATTATAAAAAGCAATGCCACTAAGAGACCGATAAAAACTATTTTTGTGGTCTTATCCCCCTTAGGTGTTGGTTTCTTTACAAACTTATTTTCCATAACAATCTCCATTTTTAGTATTGCTTTTAGTATAGCATAGGTGGAGACTATTGATAAGGTAGATTGGCGGTCTAATAGGACTGGATATTTTATTTTCATTTGACAAAATCTCTCGGACAGCGTACAATCAAGGCAAGTAACATTCGGAGGTAAATGGAGACATGAACAACTAAGTCTATTCACAATAAACCTGCTTTATTTGATAGATTGTTTTCATGTCTTTTTTGCGCTCTTTTTCTATAGAAAATTTATTGGTGGTATCTGCGTTTTTTTGCATCCACACCATCACTATCTCCTAGAGGGCTTTTTAGCTAGATTCAAGACGGTTCTATCTTATAAGGTAGGACTGTTTTTTGACCTTTGATATTGTTTGAAGTAAGAACCATATTTTCCATGAAACACTATCAACAAGCACTCAGACCTAGGAGGTCCTATGATACAGATTCAACATCTAACTATTACCCATACCAAAGATTTGCGTGAACTCGTTCATGACTTAAATCTAACGATAGCTACTGGTGAAAAAGTCGCCATCATTGGGGAGGAAGGCAATGGAAAATCTAGTCTCCTTGCCCTTCTTGTCAATCCTAAAGCACATTTCGACCATCTTTCTTACGAGGGAACTATTAATAAACCAGATAGCCCACAGGTCTATATTCCCCAACAGATTTCGGATGACTTACAATCCCTAACCCTTAACGACTACTTCTTTACGGATACTTATGACCTAGACTATGCTACCCTCTATCGTCTGGCTGATGAACTTCATTTTGATAGTGAGCGTTTTGCTAGCAGTCAGCTTGTCTCCTCTCTGTCAGGTGGCGAGAAACTCAAAATTCAACTCATCCGAGAATTAGCCCGTCCCCACGACATCATTTTTCTTGATGAGCCCTCAAACGATATGGACTTGACTACTATGACTTGGCTAAAAAATTTTATCAAACATTCTGATCAAACCATAATCTATATCTCACATGACGAAGACCTACTAAGCCAGACAGCAGATACCATTATCCATCTGGAACTCCTTAAACGTCGCCGTCAGGCAAGGACTAGTGTGGAGCACCTCGACTATGATAACTATAGCCAGCAACGCACTGATGCCTTCCAGCAACAGATACAGCAAGCCAAAACCGAGAAAAAAGCCTATGACAAAGCCATGGCCAAGCATCGCCGTATCAAACAAAATGTCCAAACTACCCTACGTAATACGCATGATAGCACGCAAGGACGATTGGTTGCCAAAAAGATGAAAGCAGTCCTCTCGCAAGAGAAACGCTACGACCGTCTTGCCCAAGATATGACACAAATGCCTGATAAAGAAGACAGTATTGAACTATTCTTCTCTCATATCACTCCTCTACCTCAGGGAAAATATCTCTTAAATCTGGATGAAAAGCAGATAAACATCGCTCCTCACCTAACCATTGACCATCTCAAACTTTCTTTGAAAGGGCAAGAAAAAATTGGTATTGTTGGAGATAACGGCTGTGGTAAATCTACTCTCTTACACTTTCTCTACCAAGAACTTAGCAAGAAGACAGACCTGACTATTGGCTACATGCCTCAACGTTATGACGCTATCTTTCAAAATGATTTGTCACCGATAGCGTTTTTAAGTAAGACAGGCGACAAGTCTGAACGAGAGGTTATAAGCTCCCATCTCGCCAACCTCAACTTTAGTCATGATGAAATGAACCATGCCATTTCTGATTTATCTGGCGGACAGAAAGGAAAACTACTCCTGCTACACCTGGTCTTAGAAAGCCCTCAGCTCCTTATCTTAGATGAACCAACCAGAAATTTTTCACCCACCTCACAACCCCAAGTCCGACAGCTCTTCGAGAACTATCCAGGTGCCATTCTGACAGTCTCACATGATGTCAACTACCTCAGACAAGTTTGCCAAAAGATTTATCGTCTAGACTCACATGGTTTAGAAGAAGTTGAGATTTAAGATATCAAATCTATCGTTTTTACAAGAAAAGTCTCAAAAGAATCATTTTCTTCATATGCAAAAGAACTCAGGCAAAACCTGAGTTCTTTTAATCTTAATCAATTTCAAGACCACCAGTATAGAGTCGGTAGTAGGTACCACCTTGTTCCATAAGGCTGTCATGGTCACCACGTTCAATGATACGTCCGTGGTCCATAACCATGATAACGTCAGAGTTAACGATGGTTGAAAGACGGTGGGCAATAACAAAGACCGTACGTCCTTCCATAAGTCGGTCCATCCCCTCTTGGACCATTTTTTCGGTACGAGAGTCAATAGAGGATGTCGCTTCATCAAGGATAAGAACCGGTGCATTAGCAAGGGCAGCACGCGCAATGGCAATCAGTTGACGTTGTCCATTAGACAAGCCTGCACCATCGTCTGTCAGAACAGTGTCGTAACCATTGTCCAGATGTTGAACAAAGGAATCCACGTTAGCAATACGAGCAGCTTCAAGAATTTCTTCACGAGTCGCATCCGCACGGCCGTAGGCAATATTTTCAGCAATAGTCCCTGTGAAGAGATGGGTATCCTGAAGCACGATACCAAGTGATCGGCGAAGAGAATCTTTTTCAATCAGCTTCACATCGATACCATCATAAGTAATCACACCAGATTGGATATCGTAAAAACGGTTAATCAAATTGGTAATCGTCGTCTTACCAGCACCTGTCGCACCGACAAAGGCTACCTTTTGCCCCTTGTCTGCATAGAGGTTAACGCCATGAAGAATTTGTTTCTTACCATCGTAAGAGAAATCAACATCTTGGAAGACCACATTCCCGACCAACTCAACCAATTCGTAGTCACCATTTGGACGTGGGTGTTTCCAAGCCCAGAGATTGGTTTTCTTGTCTGTCACAACCATTTTCCCATCTACCAATTCGTAGTTAACCAGAGTCACCTTACCTTGGTCAACTTCTTCTGGTTCATCCAAAAGGTCAAAGATACGGTCAGCACCAGCAAGGGCCATAAGGACAAAGTTAAGTTGTTGAGACACCTGAGTAATTGGGCCGTTGAAGGAACGGTTCAATTGTAGGAAGGCCATGAGACCACCGATAGTCAAACCACCGACACCATTTAGAGCGAAGAGTCCCCCCACCAAGGCAGTCAAAACAAAGGAAACATTTCCTAAGTTCCCAAGAATTGGCATGAGAACATTGGCATAGCGATTGGCTAAATATGACGATTCAAAGAGTTGTTCATTAATCTTGTCAAAGTCAGCCATGCTTTCTTCTTCGTGGACGAAGGCCTTGACTACCTTTTGACCTGACATCATTTCTTCGATAAAACCATTCTCAATCCCTAGGTTCTTTTGTTGTTCACCGAAGTAACGACCTGATTTGGCTGATACATTTTTGATGACCATAAACATGATGCCTACCATGACTAGGACCACGATAAAGAGGAGAGGACTAACCGTAAGCATGGTTACAGTCACCCCGATAAGGGTAATGGCCGTTTGTAACAACTGTGGAATAGATTGCTCAACAGCCTGACGAAGGGCATCGATGTCGTTGGTGTAAATAGACATGATGTCACCGTGTTGGTGAGTGTCAAAGTAGCGAACAGGAAGCTTTTGCATGCGAGCAAAGAGCTGATTACGAAGAGAACGTAGAGAATCTTGCGAAATCGTCGCCATGAGGAGTGATGACACATAGTTGGCAATCACACCAATAAGACAGAAGACACCCACTGAAGTCAAGAACCGTAACAGTGGAGCAAAGTCATGGCTGCCAGATTTGAGCATGGGTTGAACGTAAACGTCAACCAAGGACTGAATCGAAGCCGTCAAATTAACCGTTGCCAAAGAAGCAACAACAATGAGGACAAAGGCAATACTAAGTGAAAGTTTGTAGTCTTGCCACAAAAATCGTAGAAGACGTGCTAGAGAGCCCCAATTAGCTTTTTTCTTATTCTGCATCTGCTACTCCTTTCCCTTGTGTTTGCATCTTGTAGACGTCACGATAGATAGCATTATTAGCCACCAAGTCGTCATGAGTACCAATAGCATCGATACGACCATCATTCATGACGATGATACGGTCGGCATCCTGGATAGATGAAATCCGTTGACCGATGATGATTTTGGTCGTGTCCTTAAGACTTGAAGCGAAGCCTTGACGAATCAAACTATCTGTCTTGGTATCGACTGCCGATGTCGAATCATCCAAAATCAAGATTTTCGGATTCATGAGAAGGGCACGTGCGATACAAAGACGTTGACGTTGTCCCCCTGAGACATTGGCTCCACCACGTTCAATCTTGGTATCATAGCCATCCTTAAACTCTTGGATAAATTCATCAGCTTGGGCAATCTTACAAGCTTCAATGATTTCCTCATCTGTTGCCTGTTTATTTCCCCAACGCATATTTTCTTTAATGGTTCCTGAGAAAAGGACATTGGTTTGAAGGACCATGGCAACTTGCGTACGTAAGCTATCCAAATCATAGTCCTTAACATCATGCCCGGCAACCCTAACCTGACCTGCTTCCACATCATAAAGACGAGGAATCAGCTGAACCAAGCTTGATTTACCCGAACCCGTTCCACCAAGGATACCAATAACTTCACCAGACTTAATATCCAAAGTGATATCTTTGAGGACATGGGTCTTGTCACCATTTTCATCCGTGTATGAGAAATCCACATGATCAAAGCTGATAGAACCATCTGCAACTTCTGTTAAACCATTTTCAGGTGAAACAATGGTGGCTTCAGCGCTAAGAACTTCATCAATACGTTCAACAGATGCTGTAGAGATAGACAACATGACAAAGATCATCATGAACATCATGAGTGACATGAGGATGGTCATGGTGTAACTGAACATCGAAGTCAATTCCCCTGTAGTTAAGCTACCACCAACGATGAGATGGGCACCAAACCAGGAAATCATAAGGAAGGACGCATACATAGACAACATCATAGCTGGGTTAGACATGATAACTACACGAATGGCACGCATGAACATCTTGTAAATACGACGTGAGGCCTTCTTAAATTTGTCAGTCTCTTCCTGCTCTTTAACATAGGATTTCACCACACGCATGTTGGTGATATTTTCCTTGATACTGTTATTAAGGTTGTCATAAGCCTCAAATACTTGAGTAAAAAGAGGATATACGATTTTGGTAATAATGGCCAAAACCACACCAAGGAAGATCGTTACACCAACAAAAATCCAAGCCATTTCAGCATTGATCAAGAAACCTGCTGCAATAGCAAAAATCAGGTTAAGTGGTGCACGCACACAGACACGGATAATCATCTGATAAGAGTTCTGCACGTTGGTAACATCAGTCATCATACGTGTCACCAAACCACCAGCTGAGAACTTATCGATATTTTCAAAAGAGAATGTTTGAACCTTTTTGAAAATGGCCTGACGTAGATTCTTGGCAAATCCAGCAGAGGCAAAAGCTGCATAGCGAGCCGACTGCATGCCGCAGAATAGTGATAGAAAGGCGCAGACCAGCATGAGGCCACCGTAGAGCCAAATGTTAGACATGTTGGATTGCTGGACTCCTTTGTCCAAAAGATTAGCCATGACAAAGGGAATGGAAATCTCAAACATGACTTCTAGTGTCATAAAGACGGACGCTAGGATTGAGGGTTTCTTGTATTCCTTTATCTGGGGGATAAGGGTTTGAAACATAATTACCTCCGTTTAATTTGTTTTTCTTTTTTGATGCTTTCTTGAGTGATGGCGGACGTCAGCGACCGACTCAGTCGTTCCATGACTAGTTATCGAGCCAAAGTCTCGATAACTCCGCTTCCTATAACTGCTTCTGCAGTTATAGGAATATCATCACGGCGAAAGCATCGCTTTTGGGCAGAGCGAGCTGTCGAATCGCGAGCAAC